>WAPZ01000458.1 GCA_015520535.1 Candidatus Heimdallarchaeota archaeon | reverse complement strand
ATCCTTTTCTTAGCGTAATATATTTTACAAGTAAGAGTGGTTTTTGCTTCAATAGTTTTTGCAAATTTTTCCGGTATTTCAAAGGAAATTGGTATAATTCCACTAAAATTATACGAATGGGGGTTAATAATCAAAATAGGTGGAAAATATTCCCTACTGATGTTTTCAGCCTCATATAGCTGAGATATATCAAGATTTGTTCCAATATAACTCTTTATTTCTGTTAAAATTTCGTGTCCCAATAATTCAACAGATTTAAAACGGAGCATCATCTCGCGATGCACGTCATCACTTGAGCAGCCGCATATGCAGTCATGTGAGTGATTTTTTAGTAATTCTTTTGTTAAATGATCTATTTTAATATCTATGTGATTATTTTGTCCTAATAATGCGGCATACATCCTTAAAGGGATTATATAATCTTCAATCAAGCGCTCTAATCTGGCATTGTACTGTTTTAAGTAAATTCGAGTGGATAAAACACCGCTTAGGATGGGTGCTCTAGTTGAATCTCTTAATTCTCCTTCCCAAACTGGAATTTCTGTATTATTTTCATGATACCATTTTTTTACAGCGTCAGAATAGTGATCTAATGTGGCTAAACAAACAGTGGCACTATTGATGGATTTAACTGGCTTGTCAAAAAACTTTCCAAGCTCGGTTTGTGGTGCTGTATGATCGGTGCCATTCATTATCAATAAAAAAGGACTTTTTAGCTTGTTTTTGGAGCGTTCGAGCATTTTTTTGAGTTCTTGTTGCAGCATATTGGGTCGTGTGGGCAAATAAACACCGTTGGAATAACTATCAAAAAGATACGTCACGAGAGCGGTTTCTCCATCCGGGGTTTTCCACCAAAATTCTGAAGTATTGATTGATGGTGGCACACCACGCCATAGAATAATATGATTAATTTCAAACAAGCGGAAAATGGCTGGTAATTGTGGGATATGACCGAAAACATCGGGGACATAGCCAGCATAAAGACAATTTCCAAATTGTTTAGCTAATTGAATTCCAATTTCAAGATTTTTAATTAATGATTCGCCACTAACCAACCATTCGTCGGGCTGAACATACCACGGACCAAAAATGATCTTCTTTTCTGTAGCTAAGTTTTTTAATGGCTGTTCTAATTGTGGATTGAGTTCTATTATGTCTTCAAGCACAATACTTTGTCCATCAAATGTAAAGCGATAATTAGGATTCTGTTCAAAATAGGTGATTAATTCTTCGGCTAATTTTACCAATCTGTAGCGAAAAATCTGGAATGGTAAATACCATTCTCTGTCCCAGTGCGTATGAGGACACAAAAAAATGAGAAGTGTAAAATTTTTGGTGGTCTTCAATCGAAAACCTCGGGTACTATTTCTTTAATATAAGAAAGAGACTCTAGTGCTTCTTTATAAGATAATTCAAACACGACTGGACCAGAAAAATTGTCGTGCAACAAGCGCTGAAGAAATTTTTTGACTGGCAATTGATGTTTTCCTAAGGGACGATGATCAATACGCGGATATTCACCATCATGAAAGTGAATTTCAATGATTCTGTCTTTGTATCGCTCATAAAACTCCATAAAATCCCATTTTCCGGAATAACCCGCCAATAAATGTCCCGTATCAAAGCAAATACCCAAATCAAGCTCTTCAAGACATGATTCCATGAACTGGAACGGAAATTCTACGTTTTCTATGGCAATGGTTCTTGAATCGATTTTCGTGTGATCTAAGATATGTTCGATGCTTTTTTGCGCTAAAGTAGCGAATTGACTCATCATAACAGAATAAGCCATCTGTGGGAGCTTTAAGCGGCTGAATTCTGCAATTAGTGCTCCAGTAGCGTGTAACACCCAACTTGTTGGAGTTAAACTCTTAAAAAGATTAATCGAATGAATTAAGCACTCAATTGAGGCTTTTTGGATGAAACGGTTTGGTGATGCCGGCTCAATTGACCATAAAGGAAGATGCACCGAAAAAGAGATGTTATACTCTTTCTTGACCTTTTTTAATTGTGCTATGGTATTTTCAGTGATCAAACCCGGTAGCACATATGCTAAATCAGCAGTGATTTCAAAATGTCGTATGTTTGTGTCAATAAGGCGTTTTACAGCACTTAAATAGTCTAAATTAGATAAATCAATATTTTTGTCATGTATTCCCGAGAAAAAATCTTCAAATTCAAAAGGTCGCAACCCAAATAGCAATTTCATGGGATTATCCTCCATTGAACTATTGACAATAGGTTTCCTCTAATTAGACACGTTTTCAACGGTTTTCACTTGTGCTTTTTGCATAAAGGGATCAAAGTCACCTAAATAAATGATTGGAATCGAAAGAAGAATGAAAAATGCGCAAACGGGTCCCAGCAACGCTAAGCCAGAATACGTTCCCAAAAAGCCCAATGTTACCTGTTTTGTATTTTTGAGAACACCAGCCAACACTATCCCCAGAAATTGAAGAAAATTTAGTGGTATGGAATCAAAACCCGTGTACATTCCCGCTCGAGCCTCATTTGTCTGTAATTCATCATGAGCTGCGATATCAGCCACAATAGCATATCTGAAAATATAATAGGACGCCAAGCCAAAGGCGAGTGTCAAGCCATACAGATATCCTTGATGGTCGTAAGGAATGCCGGGCACTTTGCCAACAATTACCGAAAGTGGCAGTGTAGCAGTGAACCAAATAAAACCAATGATTAAGGCTCTTCGTTTTCCAATAATAGCAGCTATTTTTCCCCAGATTGGAAAAGCAACCATTACGCCGCCAAAGAGACACGCACCAAAAATAACAAATTGAAGCGTGCTGGTAAATCCTAAAACATCTTGAATATAGTTCAATGCTAACGTTGTTACTAGGATTATGCCAATTGAGGCTACGCCTTCAGCAAGGAGCCAAATAAAATAATTTTTGTTCCAGAGTACCACTTTAATTTCTGAAAGGAGGTCGCGTTGAACGGGTTGGATTTGTGGTTCCTTAATAAATAAGATTGTCGGCAAAAATCCAAGTACTTCAATTAAAGAGAAAATAATCACGGCAATCAAAATAAATTTGCCGCCTGGACCGGTTATTCCACCTGTCTCGGTTAAATAACCGGCAAGGAAAAAACTGAAACCAAAACCTATTATTGACGCTAGTAAATTAAAGGTATTTTGATAACCGGAAAGGGGGACTCTTTCTTCGGGTGCGGTAATTTCTGGCATCCATGCTTGATAAGGCGTCAATAAAAATCCGTAAAAAAAGTTAAAGGCCGAATTCCACAGCAGTAGCCATGCAAAAACAATTAAATGGGCATTAAGTGGAATAAAAAGATGTGGCAAAAAAAGCATAAAAAATGAAAGTGCTAATCCCGGCGCACCAATTGCCATAAAGATCTTTCTTCTTCCATATCTTGTTGGTGGCATGATATCCGAAATATATCCAAATGCAAAACCCGAAAGTGCAATCACTAATTTTCCAAAACCATTCCCAAATCCATTTAAAAGTGGATCTAACTGAAAATGCTTGTCGTAAATCCAGAAAGACGCTACTTGAACCATATTCAATAAGATTGACGTCCCAAAGCGGCATGACGCATAATATATTTTTTGGTCGGTTCTCAACATAACCCTTACACCAATTTTTGGTTATGGAAAAAATATTATGCTGAGATTAAAAGGCTTTCTCAAAAGTAATATACCGAATACTATTTTTTTACACGTTCTTGACGTATCTGCACGTTATTGTAATACTTCATTCTCTTATGACTTTTTTCTACGTTGAAATCCTATTTGACGTCTACTCGAGGCACGATAATTTTGATAAAAAATGAAATTAAAGGTTCTTTTGTTATTAATTGAATGATTTTCTGTGTAACGTTTGAAAACACGTTACTAAACCTAATAATGGGGTGCTTATGATGAAAGTTGTCTTACTGGGTGCAGGTTTAGTCGGTCGTGCTATAGCCTATGATATCCACAACGCAAAGGCAATCGATATTGTAGTTGTGGATAAAAATAAGGATAGTTTGAAGAAATTAGAAACCACGTATGGTATTACTACGCAAATGGCGGATGTAACAAATGTTTCTGAATTAAATGAAATAATATCTTCTTGTGATCTGGTGATCGGAGCGCTACCCGGATTTCTTGGCTATAAAACTTTGAGAAATGTAATTCAGTTAGGAAAAAATATTGTTGACATTTCATTTTTTGCCGAAGATCCCTTTACGTTAGATTCTTTGGCGAAGGAAAAGTCTGTAACTGCGGTTATCGATGCGGGATTAGCACCCGGTCTCAGTAATATCATTTATGGATACGTTGCTGCTAATTATCTCGATGAAGTTTCTTCTTTCACATGTTACGTTGGTGGTCTTCCCCAAAAGCGTTTTTATCCCTTTGAATATAAAGCACCATTCTCTCCAATTGACGTAATTGAAGAATACACACGACCAGCACGTATGATTGAATATGGGCAAATAGTAACTAAACCCGCACTTTCAGATCTTGAATTGGTTGACTTTCCCCAAATCGGCACTTTAGAAGCCTTTAACACCGATGGCTTAAGAACACTGTTAAAGACAATGAACGCTCCTTTTATGCGAGAAAAAACCTTACGTTATCCGGGACATGCAGAAAAAGTCCTTTTGTTAAAACGATTAGGCTTTTTTCAAAAAGAACCAATCAAGATCAAAAATATATCAGTGAGCCCGTTAGATTTGACAACCTCACTATTACTAGACAATTGGCGCCTAGAAGACGGTGAAAAAGACCTTACAATCATGAGAATCGTCATTGAAGGGAAGAAAAATGGAAAACACCTTAAATATCAATTTGATTTATATGACGAATATGATCAGAAAACTCAATTGCTTTCTATGGCAAGAACAACGGGATTTACGTGTTCTGCTATTGCCCAACTAGTACTCAAGAATATCTATACTGAAAAAGGAATTGTTCCACCTGAATATGTTGGTAAGAAGGCTGAAGCCTTTCAATTCATCCGCAAAAAGTTGGATGAGCACGCAATAGATATTGTTGAACAGAAAACAATTTATGGAACAGAAACTAGAAGTGCTAACCAAAGTCCGGAATGAGGGACATCAGTATCTCATTCATTATCAAGCCGCTTTAAAAGTTTTATAACAAGTTTCTTCAACTCTACGATATCTTCAGCCATCATCTCTTGTTTTTTACTAGCTTCCTGTTGCGCCTTGTTAAGCACTTGCAGTGTTTCTTCGACGCGGTCCTGCTTTTGTTGCAGTGTTTGCAGTGTTTCTTCGACGCGGTCCTGCTTTTGCTGTAGCGTCTGCAGTGTTTCTTTGACGTGTTCTTGTTCTTGCTGTAGCGTCTGCAGTGTTTCTTTGACGTGTTCTTGTTCTTGCTGTAGCGTCTGCAGTGTTTCTCCGTCACGTTCTTGACGTGCTTCAACCTCGGCGAGCTTATCATACAGGAGGTTGATGCCAAGATTGGCCACGGGATCTAAGGCTTCTTCCTCTGTGAGTTTTTTTGTCTTATCGATAATTTCTTGCGTCGCATACGATGGATTTTCT
>WAPZ01000457.1 GCA_015520535.1 Candidatus Heimdallarchaeota archaeon | reverse complement strand
GAAATATCTCACACCCGACTTAGATTTTAGGAAGAAAATATTAGAACTATCGAATGGGAATTTAGCCTATTGCTATCAATGTTCAAGTTGTACTGGCATTTGTCCACTGAATTTAATCGGATACTTCAATCCCCGAGAATTCATTCATTTGGGGCAAATTGGACTTGATTTTGAAGAATTGGAACATGTATGGAAATGTACAACGTGTGCGGCTTGTGAAAGTATTTGTCCACGGGGTGTCAAAATCACCGAGATCATGATGGCGTATCGTGCACGCTATGTTGAAGAAGGACGTAATGTGCCAAAAACTTACACCCAAACGTTAGAATCCTTCTTCAATTATGGAAATCCCTTTAATCTAGCAGCTAAAGAACGTGATAAATGGGCAGAAGGGTTAAATGTTCCAATTGCAAAAAAAGGCACTGAAATTCTCTATTATGTTGGGTGTACCGCGTCGTATGATCCGCGTTCCCAAAACATTGCGAAATCCTTAGCAAAAATATTCAATCATCTTCACCTGAATTATGGAATTATAGGTGCAAAAGAGAAAGACTGCGGGAATTGTGTCTATTTTATGGGCGAAAATGAGCTATCAGCCTACGAAAGATCGTTGAACGAAGAAAAAATCAGGAAAATCAAGCCAGAAATTATCGTAGCCACTTCACCACATTCATACAATTTTATTAAGAATAATTACGATCTTCCAGAGCATACTGAAGTGTATCATTATACTCAATTCCTCCACCACCTCATTGCAGACGGAAAACTCGAATTCACAAAAGAATTACCAGAAACAATGGTCACTTATCATGATCCTTGTTATCTTGGGAGACATAATAAAGAATATGATGCTCCTCGCAAAGTACTTCAAGCAATTCCGGGTATTAAGTTAGTTGAAATGAAGCATAATCGCCAATTATCCATTTGTTGTGGCGGTGGTGGCGGCAATATATGGATGGAAACTAAGCCGGAAGAACGTCTCTCATTACCACGATTAAACGAAGCACTAGAGACAAAAGCCCAAATTTTAGCTACTGCTTGCTATTTCTGCCTTTTGATGTTTGAAGATGCCGTTAAAGTCACCAATAATGAAGAAAACATCAAAGTTAGGGATATTTCTGAATTAGTTGCTGAAGCGATTAATTAAATAATATGAGGGATTAAAATAATGAAAGAGATACGAATTGGCGTGTTTATATGCCATTGTGGGACGAATATTGCCGGTAAAATTCCGATTGAAAGCCTAATTGAATTTGCCAAAACCTTGCCCCATGTCGTTGCAGCAAAAGATGCTATGTATACTTGCAGCACAGTTGGGCAAAACCTCATTAAAGACACCATAAAGGAAGAAAAATTAACCCATGTAGTGATTGCTGCATGTTCACCAACGATGCATGAAAAAACATTTCGTAAAACAGTGCAAGAAGCCGGGCTAAATCCCTATCTTTTAACTATTGCCAATATTAGAGAGATGGATACATGGATTACAAAAGATGTCGACGAAGCCTTAGAAAAAGCAAAGAAAATTCTTGCAGGAGAGATATATCGCGTCGTGCAGCAAGAAGAACTTGAAGAAGAAAAAATTCCCGTTATTCCCAAAGTGCTGGTTGTGGGCGGTGGCATTGCCGGAATTGAAGCTTCCTTACAACTGGCAAATGCCGGTATTGACGTGATTCTAGTCGAAAAAGAACCGTCCATTGGCGGTCAAATGGCTCGGTTTGACAAAACGTTTCCAACATTAGATTGTGCGTCTTGTATCTTAACTCCGAAAATGGTGGAAGTTGGTCAGCATCCAAAAATAAAGCTACTTTCCTATAGTGAAGTAGAAGATGTTTCCGGGGTTCCAGGACAATTTAATGTGCTCATACGAAAAAAAGCCCGGGGTGTGAATGAAGAACTCTGCACCTCATGTGGCATCTGTGAAGAAAAATGCCCAACGAAGAAAATCCCTAGCGAATTCTATATGGGACTTAAATACCGCAAAGCGATTTATCGTCCCTTCCCACAAGCTGTTCCAGGAATTCCCGTAATCGACCGTAAAAATTGCCGGTATTACCTCAGAGGAACATGCAAAGTATGTGAAAAAGTCTGTCCAACAGGTGCCATTGATTTTGATCAAGAAGATGAACTAATCCAAGAATCTGTTGGTGCAATCATCATTGCTACTGGTTATGAGCAATTTGACCCGAAAGTGATTCCCTACTACCACTATGGTGAATATGAAAACGTTTTTACAGCTTTAGAGACTGAAATTTTACTAAACTCTTCGGGACCGACAAATGGTAAGTTATATCTAAGAAAAAACGGTGAATTTACCAATGAAATGCCAAAAACTGTTGGAATAATTCATTGCGTTGGTTCACGCGATGAAAACTATAACAATTATTGTTCCCGCGTATGTTGTATGTATTCACTCAAATATGCACATCTAATTAAAGAACGAACCAATGCAGACATTTACCAGTTCTATATCGACATTCGCGCCTTTGGTAAAGGCTATGAAGAATTTTATCATCGTTTACAAAAAGAAGGTGTCATTTTTATTCGTGGAAAGCCGGGAAATATTCTGAAAGACGAAGTTGACGGAAAAGAAAAACTGATTGTTCAGGTCGAAGATTCACTCACACAAAAACCACTTCATGTACCCGTTGACATGGTAATTTTAAGTCCCGCCCTTATTCCGCGTCATGATGCACGAGAAATTGCCAACATATTTGGAATCGGTTGTGGTGCTGGAGACTTTTTCTTAGAAAAGCACCCAAAGTTGGCACCTGTAAATACGGCAGTTGACGGCATCTTTTTGGCTGGTGCATGTCAAGGTCCGAAAGACATTCCAGATTCCGTAGCACAAGGTGCAGCAGCTGCTGCTGGCGCGCTAAGTATGATTTCAAGAGGTCATCTTACTATAGAACCGACAATTGCCGAAGTCAATGAAGAACTATGTTCTGCGTGTCGAATGTGCATTTCAGTTTGTCCATATGAAGCTGCAACATTCAACGAAGAAAAAGGCGTTGCTGAAATTACAGCTGCAAAATGTCACGGCTGTGGACTCTGTGTTTCTGTCTGTCCTTCAAGTGCAATTCACCAAAACTATTATTCTGACGAAGCTATTCTCTCAGAGATAAAAGGAATAATAGAAATAGCACAACAGTTAGGGTGAAAAAGAAAATGATGGCAGAACAAGAAGTAAAAGAAGAAAAAAGAATGGTGGAATTTAAACCAACAATAGTCGGTCTTTATTGCCGGTGGTGCACCTATGCGGCTGCCGATCTAGCAGGGACGTCGCGAATTCCAGTTACGCCACATGTTGTGGGAATCCGCGTCCCGTGCACGGGACGAGTAGATCCCACCTTCATTTTTGAAGCCTTAGCACATGGTGCCGATGGCGTGTTTATTGGTGGCTGTCATTTCGGTGATTGTCATTACAATGAAGGAAACTATAATGCCTACCGACGAATCAAAATCCTCCAGAAGGTTCTTGAAAGTTTTGGCATTGAACCAGAACGTGTACGAATCGAATGGATTTCTGCATCGGAAGCAAATCGCTATGCCGAATGTCTCGCCGAATTTACTGAGAAAATAAAGCAATTAGGTCCATTAAAGTGGAATGAACACCTGAAAAAGCATAAAACAATTAAATTAGATGGTGAGGAAAGTGGGCACTAATGGTGAAAAAGCAAAGTTGGCTTTTTATTGGGCAGCATCTTGTGGCGGCTGTGAAATTGCCATTCTTGACACCGACGAAGCTGTTCTAGAAATTACAAAACGAGCAGATATCGTTTTTTGGCCTTTTGGTATAGACACGAAATATCATCAGTTAGAAGCGATGCCCGATAAATCGATTGACGTTGTCTTCTATAACGGGGCTATTAGAAATAGTGAAGCCCTCCATATAGCCAAAGTTTTGAGAAAAAAAGCAAAAATCTTAGTGGCATTTGGTACTTGCGCTAACTTAGGTGGTGTGCCATCTTTAGCCAACTTTCATAACAGACAAGATATCTTTGAACGTGTATATTATACTACACCATCTACACACAATGAAGAGAATGTCACACCTCAACCACGGTATCAAACGGATGAAGGAGAAGTAGAAATTCCCGAATTTTTTGAAACGGTCTATCCACTTGATATGGTGGTTCCAGTCGATTATTACATTCCCGGATGTCCACCACCAACTAAATGGATTGTTCAAGCTGCATTAACCTTTCTTAATGGCGAGTTACCACCGAAAGGCCATGTATTTGCTGAAAATTTTGCCTTATGTAAAGAATGCCCCCGAGAAAAGGAAATGAAACACAAAGTCAAACAATTTCGTCGGGTTTACGAGGCAGATCACATTGATCCCAATAAATGCCTATTAGATCAAGGTATTATTTGTCTGGGTCCAGCCACACGAGCGGGATGTGAGGCACGATGCTTAGCTGCAAATTTTCCGTGTCGTGGTTGTTATGGACCCGCACCTAATGTACGTGACATGGGTGCTAAGATGATCAGTGTCCTCGGTTCTCTTATAGATTCAAAAGATCCCGAAGAAATTGATCACATAATTGAATCCATGCCTGATATTGCGGGAACTATATATGAGTTTGGTTTGGCGAGATCAATACTCTTTAGGAGGAGATTTAATAATGGCAACAAGTAGTCAATTTAAAAGTGTAGTAATCGATCCGGTGACACGTCTCGAAGGACACGGAAAAATCCACATTTTTTTAGACGATCAAGGAAAAGTCGCTAATGCGTACTTCCAAGTTCCAGAATTACGCGGTTTTGAGCGCTTTTGTGAAGGTCGACCGGCGGAAGAAATGCCACGTATAACCACTAGAATTTGTGGTGTCTGTCCCGGTGCCCATCATATGGCTTCAGCTAAGGCATTAGATCGTGTTTTTAATGTTGAACCGACAGAAACCGCAAAGAAAATTCGAGAACTTTATTACTGTGCACACATGATCCATTCCCATATTGCTCACTTTTATGCCTTTGCTGCACCCGATTTCCTTTTAGGCCCGTCAGCCCCACCAGAAAAAAGAAATATCCTTGGTGTTATTGAAACTGTTGGTGTCGATATAGGAAAAGAAGTCATCAAACACCGTTCTTATGCACAAAAAATTCAAGCAATAATTGCTGGCAACGCCATTTTGCCGGTCGGCGGTGTACCTGGCGGCATGCTAAAAGGCATTAACGAAGAAGAACGCGCACAAATCGAAGAAATGGCCACTTCCATATTAGATTTTGCTAAATTTACCATCAAAATCTTCGATGATGTCGTTTTAAATAATGAAGACAACAAAAATCTTGTATTAGACCCTGGATATTATATGGAAAGTTATTATATGGGACTAGTCGATTCCAATAATCATGTAAACTTTTATGACGGTGATATCAGAATAGTAACTCCCGATGGAAAAGAGTATGCCAAATTTGCGCCCGAAAAATACTTAAATTACATTGAAGAACGACCGTTACCGTTTTCTTACCTCAAGGTGGTCTATTTGAAAGACAAGGGATGGCACGGTTTCGTTGAGGGGAAGGATTCCGGCATTTATCGTGTAGCACCATTGGCACGACTCAATGTAGCGGACGGCATGGCAACGCCACTAGCGAATCAAGAATATAAACGTATGATGGATCTCTTAGGAAAACCCGCACATCATACTCTAGCAAATAACTGGGCGCGAGTCATTGAACTTTTGTATGCTGCGGAAAGACTGCTGCAATTAGTTAAAGATCCAAAGATAACCTCTGATGATCTTCGAGCAGAGCCAAATGAGCCAGATGAAGGCGTTGGCGTGGTTGAAGCCCCACGAGGAACGCTAATCCATCATTACAAAACTGATAAAAACGGCATACTAAAAAAGAATGGTGTGAATTTGATAGTCGCAACTGCTCACAATAATGCAGCTATCTGTTTATCGATCAAAAAAGCTGCTCAAAGATTTATTAAAGCTAATGGCGGCAATGGTCAGCCTATTGTCAAAGAAGGACTCTTAAATATGGTAGAAATGGCATTTCGTGCCTATGACCCGTGCTTTGCATGTGCTACCCACTCTTTACCCGGTCAAATGCCACTCGAAGTAATGATTCACAACAGCAAAGGAAACATTGTCTGGAAAAAATCTCAATTTGTTGAATAATTTGTTATTGTATTTTTTTTCTATCTTCCTTTTTTTCTTTTTTATTTGAGCCGTAAATGACCCCTTACTTCTTTTTTAACAGATCTTTAAGTTCATCAATAATCTTTTCCTTAAGAAGTGGAAGCTTCTTTAACGTTTCATCTGAAATCTTATCCGAAATTTCATATTGAATGGGGATTTCAATCGCAATAATTCTAATTTCTTTTGGCATTAGTTCTGGTGTGGCTTTCTTTCCAATCTTCAATGCTGTAGGGAAATTCACATCATGTGGTGAGGCTAAAAAGGACTTATCGAAAAAATCATCCGGTCTTAAGAGCCGAATTTCCCGCGTTGCCGTCTCCGTCTCCACACTATCTACAATTAACACCTTATCATAACCTAATAACGCCTCTAATAACT
>WAPZ01000456.1 GCA_015520535.1 Candidatus Heimdallarchaeota archaeon | reverse complement strand
ATTTTTCATCGTCCAAAACATCCTCACTCCCACTGGTGGCCTAAGTGTTGAGGTTGGAGCATGGGATGATACAAATAACAACGGCGTATATGATCAAGTTCGAATTGGACTGAAAAACGAAGCAACTTCCTTATTACAAGTTACGGCCATTAAAGTGCAGACATCACTAGACGGTTCTACATGGGTTGATGCATCATTAACGAATCCACCGTCGTTCCCAATTGATATAGAAGGTGGCCGTTCAAGTACTATTACTGTGTCTTTTGTTCCAACTCAAAATCATTTTACAACTGCACAAAAAGTCTATTATCGAGTTTTAGCGGATTATAAAAAATCAGGAAGTGAAACTGTAAAAGAATCCGCCTCAGCAAGTCAAACCAAGGATTTTGGTGGAGTTAAAGATCTTGTGATAGTTCAAATAACAGGCAAATATGTAATTGGAAGTAGTTATGATGGCTTCAACTTCACCGTAAAAAACAACTGGGAAGGCAATCTTTCCTTTGCCACCACAGGAAACGGCCAACGCGGTTTTGATACCAATTACGCCTCAACAGATACAGTTTTTACCTTTGTGAGTGGTAGTGAAGTAACGTCTGATACAGACAATGATAATGGAGGAAATGCACCAACGGATCACTATTTCAGAATGATCAACGGCTTAGTTTATACTTCGCAACAATATACCGTTCCCTTAGCGCCTGGTACTACAGAATTTTATGGAGAAATTGGCGGAACATACTCTGGTAGCGGTGCAACCACATGGATTGACATTGGTGTGTATATTGCTTTTGGCGATAAAGTGTTCTACTTTACGTCTGGTGCGGTAAAAGTCACTGGTATTCCAACTGGTTAAACAAGATTCACAGCACATAATATTATATTTGATCTTTAAAAACCACACTTTTCTTTTTTTAGATATTTTTAGGTCTTAAAGACTTTTTTATCTTTTTTAAATCTTTGTAACTGCAATCAAAGGAAATTCTCCATATTTATGATTCAGATACCACTACGTTTTTTAATAAAGAGAATAAAAAGGCATTCAGAGCAAATAAAATGCCGATTTGGCGATCACTGTGAAAATTGAATCCCGTATTGTCAGAAAAATAGAAGGCGTCGAAAGCATTACGGTTAAAAGTGTGCTCAATCCAACGAAAGGCTTTATTTCATCCTTTGACTACTCTATTAACCCTTATATAGGCTGTTTATTCAATTGTTCCTACTGCTATGTTCCCTATGGATTCGAACAATCTTATGGTACATGGGGGCGGGATTATTGGGGGAGATGGCTGAAGGTTAAAACCAATGCTCCGCAATTATTAGAAAGAGAATTAAGAAAACTCTATGTAAAAGGAAAACTTGCCGATACATTTATTTATTTTGGCTCCGTGACTGATCCGTATGTATTACCTGTGGAAAGAAGGATTCAATTAACCAGAAAACTCCTTAAAATCTTTTTAAAGTATCCGGTAGGGTTTATTAATATTCAGACGAGATCTCCACTTGTGGTTCGGGACTTAGACATCCTAAAAGAATTAAATAATCGAATACACCATGGAATTGCGGTCTGCATTACCATTCCTACTAATCGCCCCGATATAAAAAAAATCTTTGAACGCCGATCACCGGGTTTAGTCCATCGCTTGAAGGCATTAGAAAAGGTTTACAAAAGTGGGATTGAAACACAAGCATCCGTTGCGCCATTGCTCCCGTGTGAACCGTCTACGTTCGCGCAATCTCTAGACAAAGTATGTAGTCGTGCGGTTTTAGATCCACTTATTGAAATAGAAAAGAAGAGAAGAAATATTGGTGTATTTGAATTCAAAAAGCCAACAGTTGCTGCCAGAACAAGACAAAGCATTTATTCAATTATTCACAGACATAATTTAGGCGAATTTTTTACTGAAAAATATTTTGAAAGCGTTAAAAAGATTTTTATCGATGTTTTGGGGGAAGATCGCGTGTTAGAAGGGAAATTTGGCTATAATTTTGCTTCTTTGACAAGAAAAAAAACTACTCAACAGAACACCATAAAAAATTCCGTAATAAACGAAAAAAAGACGAAGAATCGACAACTGAAAGATTTTTTTTAATGGACTTACAAGGACAAATTTTCTTGTGTTTAACAAAAATATTCTTTTAAATTGCGTTTTTTCAGTTGAATGCACGTGTTCTATGACTAAGTCGCAGATTTGACGCCAAAATTTTTCAGCACTTGTGTGTTAAAATAAATATTTATAATGTAGGAGAAAGATGCTTAAAATGAGAACGATTTTATGCTGGTGATTGGTCTCATGCCATCAAAACCCTTTGATACCTTGGTTACTACGTTTAAGGTCAAGTATATAGGTGGTGACTCTAGGTTAGCAAAAAAATTGAAAGGTCGATTATTTTTTAATGCTGATCTTAAGCGGTTAGAGTTGCATTCAGTCGTGACAGATGAAGATTTGATAATTGTTTCTTACCCAATATTAGAGTTGAAAGAAATTCGTGAAGTGACTAGTGGCATACTTCGAAAAAAAGCGTTAGAGTTGGAATTTAGTGAAGAATATGGCATTATGCCACGTTTTATTCCATTGGATGCACAGATTGAAGAGTTAAAAGATAAAATATTGACGTTTAGAAAGGAAATTCAACAAAAAGAACATGAAGAGGCAAAAAAACGAAAAAAAAGTCCGTTCATGGTCTTAGAAGATTTTATTAAGCATAATATAATTACGAAAACCCTTTCAAACGTAGCAAATACGCTCAAGACGGCAGTTAATGGTGTAGGAAGTTTAATATCACCTTATCCGCCGATAAAAAATGTAGAAATTCATGAAGTTATTGTTAACGAATGTAAGACTCGCTATTTTGACATTGCGGCGAATCCAAAAAAGTATGAAAATACCCTTATCGTGTTATTTCATCCGATTGGTGGTGCCTTAGAGTTTTGGCAACCACTTTTAGAGCATTGGAAAATGCCCCGTCCACGGGTTGTTGGGTATGAGTTAAGAGGACAAGGAAAATCGTCATCCTTTCAAAACATTCGGTTATCTCAGTATCAAGATGATTTAATAGAATTGCTACAGCAATTACAGATTTTCGAGTCAGGAATTCAAAATGTAATCTTTGCCAGTCACTCTTTAGCGAGTGTCATCCCACTGTCAACGGTTTTTTCCGGGAAAATGCACTCTTTTTTTCAAGAACATGGCACAAAGCTCAGTTTTATTTTAATATCTGCGACGTTTAATGTTCCAGAAGATATCGTTAAGTTAATCAAGCGACTACCACCGCCAATTTCTTGGAAACCTTTCAAATCATTGATTAGAAAGAAATCTCATGAGATTTTAGTAGCGAAAAACAGTGATCCACAAATTGCACACGATTTTATGTCACGAGCGATGGTTATCCCCGACAAAATTTATTATCAAATTGCACGGGAGTTTGTTCCGAAGTATTCATTCTTAAAACAAGCAATAAAGGCTAAAGAATATGCGTATCTATATTTAATAGGAAAAGAAGACGCATTTCTTCCGAAAGCGTACATTAAATCAGAATTAGATCAATTTAAGGCAGATCATCTAGTTGATGCCTTATTAATAGCTGATGCGGGACATTTACTTCCGTTAGAGCAACCAGAAATTGTGGCCAAGGAAATCAGCAAGTGGTCAACTAAAAGTGCAATCACAAAATAAAAAAATCACAAAAAAACGTATTGTATCTGCCCTTACACTTGTTTTTTTATTGAGGTGAACGTGACTATGAGTACCATGACATATAACGTCAGAGTTTTCGACATTATGCCAGAAAATACTGCCATTGTCCATTTTACAGAACAATTATATGCGTTAGCAAAAAATAGAAAACTAAAAATTGAATCTCACTCAAACAGAAAAGGCGTGTATATCGAACATATTATCTGCTTAAAAAATCTATTAAAGCCAAAAGAAATTGGAATATCAAAATCGTTGGCACATGAATTAAAAGTTTCTGATGGAGAGGAGGTTTCTGTAGAAATACTCTCATATACACCAGCAGATAGTTATACGTTTATTCGAAAGAGAATGGACGGTGTTACTCTCACGAAAAAAGAGATTGATGCCATCATAGATGATATTGTCAATACACGAATGTCAGATATTGAAATGACATCATTAATATTAACGCTCTATTTTAAAGAATTTGACATTAGCGAAATAACTGATTTAGCACGTAGTATCGCTGAACATGGTGAAATTATCGATTTTGGAGACAATATTGTGTTTGATAAACACTCCATTGGTGGCGTGCCGGGGAATAAAGTGAGTTTACTCATCGTTCCAATCATCGCTGCGGCGGGCTTATTGATTCCGAAGACCAGTTCAAGAGCTATTACCAGTCCCTCTGGAACTGCAGATACCATGGAAGCTATTGGGTGCCAAGTTAGCTTTACAGCCGATGAAATTAAAAAAATTACCAAGAAAACGAAAGGAATGATTGTGTGGGGTGGCTCTTTAAACTTAGCACCGGCAGATGACATTTTAATTTCCAAGGTCGAATATCCGCTGAAAATCAATCCTCGTTCCATGATGATGGCCAGTATTTTAGCGAAAAAAATTGCGATGAATGTTAATTATCTAGTATTAGACATTCCAACAGGCAAAGGAACTAAAATGGCATCACAAGAAGAAGCTGCCGTTTTCGCCCGCGATTTTAAGGAAATTGCGCGACGATTGGGGATACGCGCAGAAAGTGGTATCACTTATGGTGGCACTCCCGTTGGACATGCCATTGGTCCGGCGTTAGAAGCCAGAGAAGCCATTGAAGCTTTATTACATCCGGCGTCTGCACCAAAAAGCTTGACGGTAAAATCATGTCGTTTAGCGGGAATACTCTTAGAAATCTCAGGTAAAGCGTTAGAAGGGCAAGGATACAACATGGCAAAAGAAATACTATACTCTGGCAAAGCTGCACAAAAATTTGCCGAAATTGTAAGAGAACAGCATGGACCAGAGACTTTAGATCCTAATTCCATTGAACTGGGTCAATATACTGCTGAAATAATGGCACCGAGTGAAGGATGGATTGTCGAAATTGATAACAAAGCCATCACAGAAGTTGCGCGTGCTGCCGGAGCGCCGTATGATAAAGGTGCGGGTGTGTATTTCATCAAAAAGATTGATTCCGTCAATGCAGGAGAACCAATCATTCGAATCTATTCCAACTCAGAAAGTCGATTAGATGCCGCCTTGGCTTTATATCAGCAACTTCAACCTATCACGATGGAAAGCATGTTATTAAACCGCATTTAAGTTGATTAAAAGCCCAAAACCTTTTCTTTTAATTTTTGTGCTAATTTATTGGCTTTTTTTAAGATAACAGTTTCATCAATAGTTAAAAACTTATTTTCTTTAAAGACTAATTTTCCATCAATAATTACAGCATACACATTTGATGGTTGCATGGAATACACAATGGCAGAGATCGGATCAAAAAACGGGGTTGTGAAAATATGATTATAATCTAAAACCACAATGTCCGCTTTTTTTCCTTTTTCTAGGCTTCCAATTGAATGTTGCATTCCGAGGGCACGTGCACCATTTTTCCATACCATGTTGAGAATATTGGGAGCCTTTAAGGCTTTGGGGTCTTTTCGAGTAGCTTTTTGTAAAAATGCTGCCGTCTTCATCTCTTGAAACATGCTTAAATTATTGTTACATGGTGCACCATCGGCACCAAGGGCAATCGGTATATTCAAATTGAGATACTTTAAGACATCGCATACTCCAGAACCCAATTTGCTATTGCTGGACGGACAATGACAAACATTGGTCTGCGTTTCCTTTAAGATTTGGTATTCATGTTCTTCGACCCAAATTCCATGTGCCAGTGTGACGTCTTTTCCCGTAATTCCTAAGGAGTGTAAATATTCGATGTTTGACTTATGCGTCAATTTACGGACAGTAGCCACTTCTTCAAGGTTTTCAGAAGCATGTGTATGAATAAAAAGATCATTATATTCGTTCGTCAGTGAACGTACGTTTTTGAAAAGTTTTTCCGTGCATGAAAGTGCAAATCTCGGGTTAAATACATATTTAATGCGACCGTGATCATAGTTATGCCATTTTTCTAATAATTTAATGCTATCTTCAAGTGCATCATCAGTGTCTTCGATTAACGTTTCTGGAACACCGTCACCACCCATATCCATAAGCATTTTTCCGATTCGTGTGCGTATACCGATGTCTCTTGCCGCTGAAATCCCTTCATTGGCAAAATTGACGGTCAGCATATCTAAACAACTAGTCGTCCCTGTTCGTATCATCTCTATAAAACCCAGCATCGACGAATAATAAGAAGTCTCCTTGTCAATTGCGGCTTCTAACGGAAGTATTCTCTTTTTCAGCCAGTCTAATAGCGATAAATCATCCGCCAAGCCTCGAAAGATAGTTTGTACACTGTGCGTGTGAGCTTGAATAAAACCTGGTGCAACGATTTTATGTGGTTCGTCAATAACTACTTGGGCGTCGTAATTGGCAATAATGTCCTTTTTTGTGCCAAGATCCTTGATAATTCCCTGCTCAATATATAATGCGCCATTTCGGATAATCCGGTTTTTCATATCCATAGTAATTAAATAATCGCCAGTTATAATCATGTCATTCATTTATGACTCACTCATTTATTTTTTATAGCAAAACGTGACCATACCAAAATAATGAAGCGAATAAATATCCATTTTCAAGTATTTCTCCAAAAAAAATGGTTTTTTTAGGATTAAAAAAACTAGCACACAATTACGAAAAAGAAAGCTCAAATCGGCGAGTACCATTACGTTACACGCCAAGATGAAGTGTGCGATACATCTGCTTGATAATAATGGGAAGGAGTTTTATGGTCTTATAAATGCTTGATAAGGAAACAATCGCATGGTGTGTGTGAATAGTGGTTGGAAGAGACAGCAACGGAATTCCTAAACTAAAAGAAAATAAGTGATGATACCATCCTGCTACAAAGCTTTCAGTTGGTAACACCTCAAGAGTATAAGGATTGTATTCATAACATCTTAGATGGATGTTAAGGGATTGAGTATATGTTAAAAGGTGATGGTACAAGGACTTTTTAATAACGTCATGGTTATTCAACGGACGAGAAAAATTAATGAAAAGGAGATCACACTTTTCTGGAGGAATGTTGATATCAATTGAGAGTGCTATTGGCTCATACCCATGAGTATAGAGTTCCCACAAAACCAATTCAAGACCAAGTGCTTCTTTTGATTCTTCTCCCCCGGTAAACGCGATAAATAAAGGAAAGTCAACATTCCATTGTGACTTGTATGCTAAAAGACTATATACTAAGGTGACAATTCCGATCAAATTGTCTAAATGACCTATAATAATATTGTTTTCAAGATCCAGACGTATTTTAGAATTTTTCTCCGAAATTGGCGTTTGATATTCAGTATCTATATGGGTACTGAGAAGAATACATTTCTGTTTAATCGTGTCTTTTCGTGCTGAAATTTTTGATTGGTGATTTTTATAAATTAAAAGGTAGTCATTATGAATCCAAGGGGAAAAAGTGGGTATTTTTTCGTCAAAAATCTGTGTTATGGCTGATCGTCGCATGTCTTTAATATAAAAAGGTTGTGTGCGATGTTCAACTTGTGGGACATTAAGTAATTCCAATAACCATGGCAAAAGTAACTCATTCATGACCTAACATCTTAATCAAATCTTCACGTAACAAATAAAGGACATAATGTTTGTTGGCGTAAGTTTTCGTGTTAAGCGAGATAAGATTTGCCACGAGCAAGGCTTTCATGTTATGTTCCGTAGCAAAGCGGTGCAAACGAATAATCTGATCTACACCGACGGGGCGCTTCCAATCAAGAAGTTTGACGGCAATTTTTTGTGTTTTATCGCTTACAATATGGGTAATATGGTCAGCGTCGGGATATTGATTTTCGATGGCTTTGTCAGTTGCTGATTGTAAAGTCCACTTTTTTCTTTGGCAATACTCGGAAAATAATTCTAATAAAGAATGCATCGGTCTTGTTGTGCTCTTTGACACTTTTGTCACATCGATATAGGGATAACTCAGCAATTCATTCTTACGAAAGAGACTATTTATTTGTTGTTTTCTTTTATAAATAAGTAAAAACCGCTACTAATAAGACAAATAGAAACGATTTTATTCACATGTATGTGAAAGAGATGAATATCTTATTGATTTCAGTAAAAGAAATCCAATAATAAAGGCATATATAAAAAAATTGAAGCTTAAAAATATGAAAGAGAAAGAATAGAGAGTTTAAATCCACTTTATTGGGATTTTTGTTGTGATTGTTTCACATATTGGAAATAGACTTGTGCCAGTGAATTAAAGGCTTCTTCTATATTCAGGCCGGTTTTTGCACTGGTCTGCAAAAACTTTACTTCAAACCCATATTTTCGGGTTTTTGTTTCAGTCAGTTTCTCTGCAAACTTTTGTGCGGTATCTAAAGGAACGTGATTTGGATATTCATCTAACAAGTCAGCTTTATTTCCTAAAATAACAATTGGAATAACACCTTTGCCATTGTGTTGCCAGATTTCTTGAATCCATCCGACTAGGTTTTGGAAGGTATCAGGGCGTGTGAGATCAAAGACGACAAGGGCTCCCAAACAGCCAAGATAGTAGACATTGCGGACGGATCCAAAGCGTGGCTGACCGGCAAGGTCCCAAATTTGGAATTTAATTTTCTGTGGTTCACCATCTACAATTACGGTGGTTTCTTTTAAAGCAAAATCTGCGCCAATAGTCATCAAGTATTTACTTTGGAAGCCTTTCCCTAAATAACGTTCTCTGATTGCCGTTTTTCCGACAGCGCCATTTCCGGGATACCACCTTTTTAAAAGGCAAAGGTGGGTATCTCTCCGGCAAGCACCACCTTCATTAAATATCTAGCCATGCATATCACCTTTATTGTTAGAGAAGTGTTTTTTTTCACCTCTATTTAACCCTTTGTATGAAAGAATATACTAACTTTAAAATGTCTGCTTAAAGTTGGGGTTGTAACGTAATAACCATTTCTATTTTTCTATTATTTTCAAAGTTTATAAAGCCTACCAAATCCCACGTTTAATACGTACCGGCTGTAATAATTTCAACATCATTGAATGAAAAAACGCATGGGATATGGTACCAAGCATTTTGCACTCAAGAGTTGCATTTCAATGTGGATTCAAACGTTTTCTCAACTCCATAAGCAACAAACTAACTTTTCTCTTATTTGGCTTTTATAACTGACTTACGTCATCAAAAACGGGTAAAAAGCGTGAAAACGTTGTCGTTTCAAATAACAACCATACAACTAGAAGTGTAGCACCCGAAGACAGTGTAAAATAAAAGCTCATAATACCAACAATTCCGAGGAGATCTAGAAAAATAGAGCTGACCGTAAGTCCCACGATATTCCCAATTGCAAATAATGCCTGAACAATCCCCATATCTCGACCACGATCTTCTTCAGGAATTACATCCGTCAGGTATGCGAGTGAACTGGCGACAAAGCTCCCCGCACAAATGGCTAAGATAAGTAACGTTAGTATGATATAGAGATTCGGAATATCTTTAATGATTAAAAATTGGGTGAGATAAAGCGTGTGGGTTTCCGAAAGGCTGAAGGGTTGTTGAATTAAAGAAACAATTTGTTCGGCGGGAAGGCTGATAATACTTTGTGCTAAAATGACTAAGATGCTGGT
The DNA here is from genome assembly GCA_015520535.1 of Candidatus Heimdallarchaeota archaeon. Lineage (GTDB taxonomy): Archaea > Asgardarchaeota > Heimdallarchaeia > Hodarchaeales > S146-22 > S146-22. The sequence continues at coordinate 1,910 of WAPZ01000456.1, read as the reverse complement.
AGCTGACACACCAATGATTAAAAAAGGTTTTCGTCCATAAATATCTGATAATTTACCGTATATCGGTTGAAAAGCACCGACAATAATAGCTACCACAAGAAAAAGCAGCCCGATGGTTAAACCACTCACATTTTCAGCGGTAGCCTTTTTAAGAATAATAGGGGTGTAAATGGCAGCAGACCCGATTAAACAAGTGAAAAAAAACCATGCAATAATAAAAAGACGAAATTGTTTATTTTTAAAGGCTTTTAAGGTTTCTTTAAAGGTTAAGGTATTATCACGAACTTTTTCTATAAGACGGATGGGGTTTATTGTATCTGTAAACTTTATAATTGTTGTTTTGGTATTCTGAAGTAAGGAACTTGAAATCATATTCGCTGTTGGAACTGTTGATGTGGTTGTGTCGTCACCATGGAAGGTCGGATTTTCATGGGAATGGACAAATTCTTGTCTTGCCATCCAAAGTAATGACGGCTCCTCCATCAAGCGCCACATAAAAAGAAAGGCCACTAAAATAATAATACCAAAAAGGACAAAGGCTTCGTTTCTGAAGAGATCCCAAAACAAGCCGGCAGATACAAAACCAATACCACCGCCCGCAGCACGTGACAAATAATACGTACCCATCCATTCTCCTCGTTGTTCAGTGGGAGCCAAATCCGCAAAATAGGCCATAAGAGGACCCGCAATCATTGCACTTGCAATTCCTTTAACCGCATGGAGTAGAAAAAGGGTATAAAACTCATGTGTAAAGCCGAACGGAAAATACGTCAGTGCTGCAATAAAGGTTCCACTAAGAATTAAAACCTTTCTTCCAATACGGTCTGAAAACGCACCAAAATACGAGGCTGTGCTCAATGAAAGTAGGTAATACGCCCCAATTATAAGTGAAATTTCCACATAACTGATAAAAGTGTTCAAGTAAAGTGGAATGAGAATAATTGCAGCGGAAAAAGCAATTTCTAATAATGCCACTAATAAAAAAAGAATTTTAGACCGATGTTGTTCCAGATAGCGACTCTCAAAAAAACTAAAATGAAGTAGCCGAAATGGAACCCGCAAGAGTTTAAGGCGTCTACGATCTTCTGTACTATCTTTCATTATCAATCCTTTTATCCTTGTGCGTTTCTGGTCAAACTATAATAGGTGGTCATTCTTTTTATACCCTTTCAAAAGGAATATTCAACGTCGGGAAGGTGAATGGTTTCATTTAGCATCTCGTAAGCTTGAATGCGGAGAGTGATATTTGAAAGCAACAAGTTTCTATTTCCTATAATGAAGTCGGACACCAGTTCTTTCATCAAGCTTTCATTAATTGTAAGATTGAGTTGGAAAAAGCTTGGGTGATTTGTTGTTAATGTAATGACCTCATTTGACGTTGCATTTCCTAGCTGGATGGTTTCATTACGTTTCGTAAAATTGTGATATATTTCGAAATATATTTGCGTAATATTGAGATTTGTGATGATAGAGCTGTAGACAGACATGTTAATAAGAAGACTGTCCTTAACTAAGTCTACTGATGTAATATTCAACTCCATGAGGGTTAGTTGATTTGATAAATTGAAAGCAACGGGTTTTTCGGGAGAAAGGTTAGCGTTCTTACTAGTGTCATAGTTTAAGGTTATGTTTTGGTTTAGAAATTCAAAAGTTATTGTGACATTTCGCAATTCCAAGTTGGTCAAACTTTTATTAAGATACCTTTCCAGAAAAGAAGCAAATTTTTTTCCGGATACAGTCCATAATAGATTAATTGTTCCCGTACCCCGAAGAATAACGGAATTGTTTTCAAGCGTAAGGTTGCCATATTTGTAATCGTTATAGTGCATTTCTGCATTAAACGTGTAAAACGTTAAAAATATCTGATGTGTAAGGTTTAAATTAAACGAAAGATGCCATTTGTCACCTGG
>WAPZ01000455.1 GCA_015520535.1 Candidatus Heimdallarchaeota archaeon | reverse complement strand
ACGTATGTAACCTGTGGGTTGTATGGGTTTATACATGTGAAGACCCGTGGTTAAAATCATGAATTTTTTTGAGCGGCAATGGCGACGGCGAGTTGTGCGGAGGGGAAGACCTAGGGCGTATAGTAGCGTATATTTCTTTTTGTGCGTCTATAATAAGAAGTCTTGTATACTAGCGGGATCTATAATGTTCACTAAGGATGTATGCCTTTTAACCACTTTGTTTGACTGTATATTCTCTAGTTTGTGGTGGTTGCCAGCGTTAAACCCGAATGTGGCCATGTACGGCTCCTTTTCGGTGCTTGTGGTGGCGCGGATTCACCGGGTTTTTTGTCGACTACAATCGGTTTTTAGAATTTCGGAAAAGCCTATTTCTATAAACTCGACTTTTTCGTTTTCAGTATTTACAATGGCATAAAATGGTGCTCGTCCAAAATGTCCGATTATTTTACTCTCCCATCCATTTGGTTTTGCAATTGGAACTGCAATCTTCATTTTATCATTCCTCACGCACGATTTTTTTGAAAGTATTATTGTTTAACCCATATTATACGAAAAAAGAATAATTTTAAGGTATTTTGGTTGACGCAAAAAAAATTCTTGTTTTTGATATATCAGATTCCTTATCAAATCAATATTATTAATAAGGAAGCCAGAAACTTTTGTTGAAAGGAAAATCAAACAATAAGAATGGTAGGGATAAAAACTGCAAACTCTTTTGTTTTTTTCATTCAAACTAAGGTTAGAAGAGAGGTACTGGTGGGCCCGGAGAGATTTGAACTCTCGATCTCTCGGTTATCAGCCGAGCGCTTTTACCTGGCTAAGCTACGGGCCCTTATTTGCTTTGTCCTTTCTATTTACAGAAAAACTGAAAATTTCGCTGTGGTATTTTAATTTGTTCTCTATATAACGCCACCAATCCGATATAAATAAAGATTTCGCTGGGAGGGAACATGAAAACTTTTCTCATTTCGCTATCGGTTCTTGAAAAAATGTGTTTTTATGCGTTATTTTCCAACGCTTTTCCCCTAAGAACAATGGAATGGAGAACTTTAATTGGCGCATTCGTTTTTATAGCGGTTGGTGAGCAATGAGTTCGAATTGCAGTGTAACCCTGCTGTTCTAATTCTGTTAAAATGGTGACTGTGGAAGGTGCTGAAGTTTGAAGATACGAAGCTAGATGATGAAGATCATAGTACCATGGAAGATTGAGTGTTGTCTCTTGTTTTAGGAGATGAAGATACTTTAGGACGCGTTCCTTTTGTGTTAGCGTTCGTTCTTCTGCTATTCGAATTGTTTCGTTAATAAAATCACGATTTTGTATAGAACCAAGATAAAGCGGCCCTAACATTAATAGACTAGCATTACAATATGAGCATTGTAGTTGAGCAGCTGGTGGGCTCTCAAACTTTTTCCATATCTCAGTATAGAGACATTGTTTACAATGTAACAAAAATCCAATGTCAGATACAAGATCTTCAACATTTTTTTTGAACGATTTTATGAAAAAGACGCGGAAATAATGATCAATAGCAAAACTAAGGACTGGAACCATTGCAATGCCTAGAAGAAATCCAATTCGCATTGCATAGGTAATAACTCGCCGTAACGCTAGTTCATTGTAAAAAGTAACACGTCCAATCATACTAGCTAAATATTTTTTAAAAAGGGCATGGGGATAAACGCCCGTCAGTGGCGCCGTATCCGTCGCTGTCACTGCAATAAGTCCCTTTGGCTCTGTAGCTAAGATGGCCGGATATAAAAAAGGGCTAGGTGAACCAAAAGGATCGATATCTGTTATGCAAAAGCGTTGAAAGTTAATGGCATTAGTTAATAGCGTACGACTTGCTTCCGCACGCTGCAGAATCACCTTTTTTTTGAGGTTTGTCAATGTGGTTTCGAGATAGGAAAGATTAAAGGTGGCAATCTTAATGGCAACGGGATTTAAATCTGTCATTGTGACTTCTTGCAGTCGTGTTTCAAGTAGATACCGTATTCCGCGTATTCCCGTCGCGCAAAGAGGTTCACAAGCCCTAGTAACATGTGGGGTTTGATGATATTTTTCCAAAAAAACCTCAATCGCACAGACAGAAACATCGCGATTAAAGGATTGTTTGGGGTTGTAAAATGCAACATCACGTTTTCTCGGAATTTTTTTTACAAATAAGCTTTCTTCGGGTACGTAATATACTGTATCTCCTTCTTTAACTTGTGCAAGTCGTAAAATCTGCCCATTTGATAAGCTAATCTGCATTATAGAACTTTTATTTTCATCTTTTGGGCTTGATTTCACAAAGTGCCCCCAATTAAACGCTAATAAAAAAGAATATAATTGTTTTGTCTTCAGCAAAGGCGTTACATCATGATGTGGGTTAGATAAAAATTAAAAAAGGAAATGTAAATGATTTGGTGAGTTATTTGTAGGGAGCTCGTTTCCCACTGCTGTAGTCCTTGTGATAATCTGTTATGGTGTAAAAAACGATAAAGCCAAGAACAAAGAATATAACCAGCGAAAATATTGCGAGTCGATAGGCATTTGGTGTATCGAATCCCAAAACACGCAATCCTAAATTAAGAACACCAGAAAACAATATCGGCCCGATTGCAGCTGATAGTTTCCCCGTAAACTTCGAATAAGCGAAATATTGTGTAATATCTTCAGGCGGAGAAAGCTCTATAACCATTTGCCGTTGAACTACCCATGTCCCACCAAGGCTCATTCCAATTATAATTGCCGCTAAAAATACAAATTCTTTTGGAATTAGCAATCCGCTAAGAATAAACACAATGGTAGAGATAATCCAACCGGTGCCCACTAAATAAAATGCAATTTTTGGCCCTTTTTTATCGGCGATTGGTCCAATCGGGAGTGTTAGTATAATTGCGGCGATAACACCAATACCTAGTAAAATAGAAGCATCAGATTCTCCAAAATATAAGGCGTTGACTGCAATGTCTTTCATATAAAAGATTACTGTGTTTACCGCGTCACTTAGAATAAGCCAAGCTAAAATGAATTTAAGCATATCAGGATATTTCAAGACTTTTTTTGTGGTTTCAATTACTTCGTTAAACGATTCACGTGTAATTTCCTTTAAACTTTTTTGATGTGGTGTTGTACGTTCTTTTGTGAGCAGAAATGGCAGTCCTAATAGTAAAAATGCTAACGCACTTAGTGGAAACATGTATCTTAAGTGACCAGCATTAATTTGTGGTGATTTGGGGACTAAATTTTGTAATGTTTCTGAGGGAGTCGGTGTTCCAAAGGTGGTTGCGGCCCAAATGTTCAATGCTAGCGCAACGATTGACCCGGCATACCCTAACGCTACACCGAAACTTGACACGGCACCCGTGATGTTAGGGGGTGAAATATGAGGAATCATTGCATCATAAAAAAGATTTCCCCATTGGTAAGTAATATTGGCAATTACAAACAGAGAAAGTGCAATCAGAAAGTCCTGGAAAAGAAATACCGCGCCTGTAAAAAGAATGCAAATGGCAGCCATAAGTACAACAAATGGTTTTCGACGTCCCGCGCTATCAGCATATGCGCCCCACACCGGAAGAAAAATCGCTACAATAAGTGTAGAAATAGTGATTGCCGAACTAGCTATAAAATGAGAGGCGCCAAAGTCAAAGCCATTTTGCATGCCCAAGATTTCTCCATAATGGATGATAGTTAAGCTCACAATGCCCATACTAAAAATAGTATTTGCTACATCATACATCGTCCAAAATAAAATATTTAATTTAGAATAGGGAATCGGATTTACTAGATCAACCTTATCCATGGCATTTTCACACTCCAATAACATTGAAAAAGCGAGTGGTAAGTATTCTTAGCTTGGGAGCCACTTTATTGTAAAGAATAAAAACGTTTCCCAAAAGCACGCTATAAAAAATGGTCAGCGATCGAGGAACGTAAACACACATTAAAAAAGATAAAGTCGACTGAGAAACCATTAACTGCATATAAGAATTCTTTGACACGATAAAAATTATTATAGTCCCGAAAAAAACGAAAAAAATATAAAAAGGTAAAATTGGGCTTTTTTTATCGTTTTACGCGTTGGAAGGGGCCGGGCGCCCACCAATTCCATTTTTCAAATAGACTCATGATTGCTGGGACTAAAAACAATCGTATTAATGTAGCATCGAGGAGAATGGCAACAAAGAAACTAAAGCCAATGACTTGAAGCATAAGGTTTTGTGCAAGGACTAAAGATCCAAGTGCACTTGCCATGATAACTCCTGCTGCAGTAATGACTTTTCCAGTATTTTCAATTGCAGTGACTATAGCTTCCTTGTCTGAAGCTCCTTTTGATACTTCTTCACGCATTCTAGTAACTATAAAGATGTCATAATCAAGGCCTAGCCCAAATAAAACGACTGTTATCATTATAGGAGCAATCCATGGTATTGACTTGCCTAGAATATCGACAAAGACAATTTGGGTGAGTCCTAAACTGACCAACACCGAAAGTCCTATGGTGAATTGCAACCGCAGTGGACTGAAAACCGATCCAAGAAGGAAGAACAAGACAATAAAGGTTCCAATTAAAACTGCAGCGATTATAATTGGAGTATCATTGTCTAAAGTATTTTTGAGATATTCATACGTTGAGGGAAAGCCGCCAATTAAAATGGTGACTTCAGATGGAGCGTATGAACTGTTAGTACGCTGAAGTTCTGTTCTATAATTCTTGAATTTTCTTGTGACTTTGAGTGATTCTAAGGAAAGTGGATCGCGCGTGAATTGAACGTCGATTTTCACAGTAGTATTATCTACGTCTTTGGAGATATAAAGGTCCATTAACGATTTATTAACAGGATCAACGTTCGTATAGTTTTTGTAATCTATAGGAATACCATTAGGTCGAGTGACGGTGTAAATTGTTCCTTCCCAGTTACTTTCATTTAAAATTCGTTCTAAGCCCCGTACAAAGTCTTCGACTAGGTCAAAGGCAGTTACGTTATAATATGTTCCATTTTGTAATGACTGACTGAAGTTCATGGTAATAACAAGTGGGATGAGTTCACCTTCTGAAAATTTATCTCTCATGACCTTTAGTCCTCTTACGGATTCCATATCCGATGGCATTAAAGCAGTAAAGTCATAATCCGGTGTAATTTCAAACACCGCCGCATAAACAAAGGGTGCACTCAAAATCAAGAAAATACTAATTACAATGATCGGATGCTTGGTCGTAAAACGAGTAACGCGTCGTAGAATCGGTTCTTTTCGTTTTTTCGATGTTTCTGCACCATTTGCTTGAAGACTTTCGGTGTTCTCAAGTTTTCGCGGGTAAAAGAGTTTATCCCCAAACGTAAATAACGCAGCAGGAACTAAGGTGAGCACTGCAATTAATGATAACGAAATCCCAATTAAAGGTCCAGTTCCCATTATACGGAGGAATGAAAAACCAGAAAGTAGCAATGCACCAAAACCAACAATTACTGTCATTCCAGACGACGTTACACTTTCACCGGCATTCTCAATCGCTATAATGGTTGCTTCATCCTTCGAATGCCCTCTTCTTCGTTCCTCTTGGTAGCGAGCTAAGGTAAATATCACATAGTCAACACCAGCACCCATCATGATAGTTGTCAGAATTGCTCTTAATGTTGATGGGATTGGCTCGCCTGTCAGTGTTGTATAAAACCATAGAAGCATTAATGCTGTCACCAGTGCTGAACCAATTGCAATTAAAGGAATTGCCCATGTAACTACAGATGAAAAGACGATTATGAGTAATAAAAATACTAACGCTACAGTAACAATGTCGATTCGTGAAAGATCGCGTTCAAAACCCACGTCTAAGTCGTGTTCTAAAGCTCCCGCTCCAGTGACATAGGATTTGATTTTATTTGTCAAATTGTAATTTGCAAGCTTATTCTTGATTATTTCTCTTAGTTTAAGTGCATTTTCCTCGAGAATTGTCCGTTCTGTGGTATCAAAACTTATCAACATCAGCGTTGTTTTATTATCATCGCTAACGAATCCCTCAATGAGATCTTTTGGTATACCACCATTTGAGATTGACGGTCGTCTAAAAGTGGGATTTTCTTCTAATTTAAGAATGATGCTGTCCGCAGTCGTATTGGCATACAACTCAATGTCCAATTCTGTCGTTGAGGTATTAAGGCTTAACTCATAGACATCATCTAAGAATTTGCTAATGTTGAAGTAATCTTCTATATTTAAGTTTTCCGTACTTTTACCCGGTAAGAGGCTTTGAAATTCACTCGGGACTAGATCATTGAATGAAAACACGCTCGATACATTTGCTAAGATATTTTCTATAATGGTTAGTGTGAGATTTTTCGTTAACGTTTCCGGTAGCGGCTCACCAATGTCATATAACTGTGGTAATACCAATGATACAAATTCTGTCGCATTAAAGGGTAGGTTTTGTGCCGTTAGGTTTTCAATGAGTACTTTTGACAAGTATGACAACACTAATTCACGCAATAAGGTTTTATTTTGGCTATTTGCTCCCAATTTATACGCTAAATCCCATAACGCCGCGGTTTCATTTTGATTTTGCAATATCAAACTTGTATTCATCGTCGAGACTGCAATGTCAAACATTGATTTGTTCACATCAAGGAGGAACCTTAGCACCTTCATCTGTGATACATATATAATAGGAAGTATAGTTGGTTGAAGTGCGGTTGAGATGTCACTTGCTCCCGTGTAATTCGAAAATAAAGTTTTTCCACTATTTTTTAGGGTAATAAGATTTGAAAAGGTTGTATTCCACGTTTGGTTGTAAATTTGAAGGAAGGCTTCGCCAAGTGATACGGCGTCAGGGCCAAATACATTTTGATACGAGTAAAGTGTTTGGTTAACCACGTCAGTGGTTAAAGAATGGAATGTAGAGTCGGCAATGTTAGTATTTTGATTTTGATACGTAATATTGCCAATTTTGAAGGAGGATGGTGGTACCGTTATGTTAGTTATAGTATAGTATTGTAAAATTAGGTTCAGAGACGGCGCCCAATAGAAAGTACCGTCAGTCGCATTGAGCACTTTTGCTATATTTTCTAGTAACGTCACATTTTGTGTTGAATTTAAAAATTCATTAGTATTATAAGCTTTTGTCAAGTTAGCGAGGTAATAATTTATACGGCTCATGTTCCACCATGTGAATACATAAAGCGCAGGAATCATTTGTTGCAGTTGATTAAAGCCAAGAGTGGCATTTTTTACTAAATGTGTCGTGTTATGCAACTGAACAATCATTTGTCGTAAGAGCGTGATATTCTGCATGGTATCATTAACCATACCCTTCATTAAAATACGAAGAGAATCTTGGGTTTGATTCATGACAGTATCGTATTGCTCTTGTATTTGGCGTTCTAAGGTTTTATAGGACGTCACATTAAGAACGTTCTTTAAGTTCTCTTTATAAATGGTATCTTCTAAATCGACCAGTAAATTCTGGATTGTGGGGTCAAATGCGGTAAGATTCGGATCCAAACTATCTAAAATTATGGCAGTTGTGGCTTTTGTGGTACTTGGGAATTTTGCTTCCAGTAAGTTTTCGACATCTAAAGATTCGGTATGCCCAACAAATTCAGACTCTGAGGATTCGAGCTTATTCCCCAGATCAATGGCAAATGGAATGGATAACAAAACCACTAGTACCCATGCTACAAGAAGTCGTTTTTCATGTCGCTTTACAACCTTTGCAATTATTTCAAATGGATTTGCCATCTTTGTCACCTCTAGTTGAAATTGAATCTATATCATATGTTATACAATTTAAGGAGCTTTCTCTTCGTTAAACTTTTCTAAAAAATACTTCACCATTTTTTGGCTTAAGCGAAGATTTTTTTCTAGATCTATTCCCGTTATCAACATGCTGTAAAAGAATTGCCCATTAATTAGTTGAAAAATCATTAAAGCTACATCGTCTGCCGTTTTTTTCTCAATGTTAGGATACGTGCTTGTGACTATCTTAGAAATTCGTTCGGTATATTTTTGTTTTAAGAAAAGGACTGTTTCTTGAAATTTCGTATCAGCCATCATTTTAGTAGAATCGCCATAAATATTTGGCGTTTCGATGATAAGGCGGTCGAGATTCAGATAAAAGTCACGATTTTCAAGTAATACGTCAAACAATTCGTCCAGTGTTTGGATGTCAGTATGAAAAATCGGATCTTTTTGCGTTGTCTCTGATAATACAGTATAAAATAGTTCTTTTTTGTCTTTAAAATGATGATATATAGTTCCTACTGAAATACCAGTTTCTTGGGCGATCATTCTGGTTGACAAGCCATGATATCCATGTTTGATAAATAAATGCATGGCTTTGGAAATTATTTGCTCACGGGTCATAAAATCACGCATCCTGATCGAACGTTCGTTCAAATTAAGTTTAGCTCCATTGAACGGGCGTTCGACTAAGCTTTAATATTTTTTGGTAGTGGATAGGAATTGGTATTTTCTCTTACATTAGCGAATTAACCGTTATTCCTTTAAAAATCTCTTATATATCGCCAAAAATACTTGTTAAACCGCATTTTGTTGATCATTATTGTGTATTCTTCTAATCCAATTATTAAGGAAGGAAGACCAACGTTAAAATGCGGTTGATAAGTTTAAAAAAAGTGAAAAATGTATGTTATTATAGAGAATGGTCGGTGTATATCGTTAGATTAGTGCCCAAATCATAATAAATAGAGGTTACTTAACATGTCTACTAAAAAAGCGTCAAATAAAAGTTCAAAATCAGATGAAATATACGAAGAAGCACGACCCGTGCGTGAACCCTTTGTTCGTTTACCGCTCATCGATATGGAGATACCACAACTGCGTTTTGATCGAAGTGAATTAGTGTGGTATTTGTTTCTTATCACCGTAGTCGGTGCACTTGCTCTTATGTCTGGTTTACTTTATGTCCTAAGTGAAAGCCCACTTCCTATCGGTACTACCCAACGGGGCTTCTTACTCACACATCCAGTTAAAAATGGTGAGTTTGTAATTGAATTTTTCATTGTCTTTACCATCTTTACCTTAGGATCAATCGGTATTTTCCTCTTTCGTTATGCAGCAACAATTCCATATAACTTACAGCGAGCTACCTTCTTAGAACTTCTTGGAGGCTTTTTGATTTTAGCTGCTATTGTAATGTTAACATTAATGTTAAACGGAAAACGATGAATTATTAAGTATCTTCCCCCATTTTCAATTTTTATAAGATTCCAACAGGCGTTTAATGCTCCGATAGATCTTCTTTCCATTAATAAATCCACAAAATTCCTTCGCTGGGGTAGCCAAGCGGTTACGGCGCCGGTCTTGAGCATTACCGTGATCTGATTTCAGAAACATGATGAATTGAGAGAACCGGTGCTCGAAAGAGCGCGTGGGTTCGAATCCCACCCCCAGCGCCATTTATTATTCAAAATTTCCTTTCATTGAAATAAAAGACTGAGAAAGCATTTGTATCCATGAAGCGTGGATAATAGGATCGGAATTGAGTTCTTACTTATGGCGACTGGTAGAGAATAAATAAAAAATGCTTTTAAACGCGTGTTTATTCTAGCTAGTGTAGTTTGGTTTTTTTCAATGTTGAGGAGCGAATAACCGAAATAAGATGTTATTTTTAATTTAAATATTGCGTCACATAATGAGGGATAATTATGGAATTACAAGTTTTAAAGCAAACAGAGACGTCTTTGGAGTTCAAAGTTATTGGAGAGACGCACACATTTTTAGTGCTGTTGAAGGAGCGCTTACAAGAGAATCCTCATGTGAAGTTTGTTGCCTACCGCATTCCACATCCGATGCTGGAGCATCCTATTTTTGTACTGACAGTAGAAAAGGGTTACCGTCCCACCGATATTTTAGCTGAGGCTATAAATGAGATTAAGACGCAGATTAAAGAGTTTTCAAACACGTTTTCAAAGGCAATGGAGACATCTTAAAGAAAACCACATATATATGTTGGTATTTTTGTAAAAAAGAATTCTAAAAGTGTGATTAAAATTTCTGTCGACTTGGTAAATCAACTGGATGAACTCTTGTCATTCGTCTGCGAATACTCAAAGGATAAAACTCTTCTCATGGTGTTATTAGATAAGCCATTGGCGATGTTGGGTGATTCCTTCCTTAATTTTGTGTATTCCATGGCAGTTACATTAACCATAAAAAAACCGTTTGGTGCAAAGATTTCAGATGAAGTTCTCAGAGATGCCTTTGATAAATCAAAGCTTTCTATCTTGCGGAAACACGGACTCCGTGGAAATAAGGGTACAATAGGCAATGCGATGGAAGCACTCTCCATTTATTTATATGCACGCCACTTCGTGTCAGTGGATATTCTTTTAAATATTTTAACCGACAATCTTGATGTAAAGTCACTGGGTCATTATCGAAAGGCAAAGAAAACTGCTACAGTTGCTTTTACAAAAGTTTTTGATTATTTTTATCAAGTTTTACTGGACACGGGTCTTCTTCGGACGCAGTGATTTTTTTGCTTTAAAAGAATATTTAAAAACCTCAACGTCATGTTAGGAGTAAACCATGCGAATACTTCTCCAAAAAAAAAGTAATTCGCTTCAATCGCCCGAGGGATAGCGAGTTTCCGTAGTGGGATTTCTACAACAACTATAAAAATGCATGTTTAGTTAAAGTAGATTGGACAATGGATTTAATAGAAGATATATCTTCTTCGTCTGAACAATTAAAAGATAATGCATTAGCGCAATTTAAATCAGAAACAAAGTAATGGACGTGAGAAAGAATGGAATACATGCATGCAGTTCTGCTGCTTCATAGTGCGGGAAAAGAAATTACTGAGGAAGCAATTGAAAAAATAATTTCAGCTGCCGGGTTAGAGCCAGATTCCAATAAAATAAAGGCTTTAATCGCCAGCTTAGATGGCGTGGATATTGATGAAGCCATTAAAACGGCGGCAGTAGCTGCTCCCGCAGCTGCAGGTGCGGCTCCAGCAGCTGCTAGTGAGGCGCCAGCAGCTGAAGAAAAGAAAGAAGAAGAGGAAGAAGAGGAAGAAGAAGAAATCGGCGGATTAGCTTCCCTCTTCGGGTAAACAAAATTTTTCTTCACTTTTCCTTCATTTATTTTTCTATTTCAACAAAATCAATGTTCTGCTTGGATGATTTTTGGTATCGTCATCTTGAATAAACTGTGTCAAGGCTTTTTGAAATCTTTATTAAGAAAAAATTGAGATTGATGCGGACCGGTAGATCAGCCCGGAAGATCGCTACATTCGCAATGTAGAGGCCGCGGGTTCAAATCCCGCCCGGTCCACCATTTTAAGCGCAATTTTTTAAACGCACCAGATACACGTTGATGTCGAGAGACAAAAACGGCATGCTGGGCGTTCACACCTAAAATCACTGATACATAGAATATAAAAGTGGCTTAAAAAGACTGTTACACAGACGGTTTTTGAAATGAGTCGCCAGAAAAGTCGTTCATTACAAAATCCTATCGAAAAAAGGCAAAAAAATCCCCAACTGTCGGTAAAGAATAAGATTGAGGTGGCAAGCAAGGATGATGCGCTCTCAACAAATTGCTAGAATTAAATTACATTGCACAGATGTAAAAGAATTAAATCGGTTGACAAGCGAAATTGCACGAATTGCGCAAAAGGCAAAAACAAAAATACGCGGACCGATTGCCTTACCAACGCGCCGTTTAAGAATCACCACACGCAAAAGCCCATGTGGAGAAGGTACTGAAACCTGGGAGCATTACGAACTTCGTATCCATAAACGCTTAGTTGATATCCCAGTTGATGACCGAACCATGCGTGATATTGTAAAATTGCATGTACCACGTAACGTTAATGTTGAAATCGAATTGAAAGAGATTGAACGTTATTAGATTACTCTTTAAATCGTCCATACAGCATAGTATTACGTTAGAATTATGTTGATACTCTTTAAGACTCTCTTTTTTGATATTTTTCTAGCGTTTTTAGGATTGCTTGTGAAAGATCTATTTTTAAGTAATTTGCTAGGCAGATAAGTGCAAAGGCGACATCTCCAATTTCTTCTTCCAGATCTTCTTTATGTACGTCATTTTCGTTCATTTTTGATCTAATCCCGGCATAAAACTGCAAAATTTTCGACAATTCCCCCAATTCTTCCATGAGTGCAATTACTAACCATGGAAGCTCCCAATATCCGCCGTGATTTTTGATAAAATGGTCAATTTTCTCTTGGAGATGGTTGAGGTCACTCATTTTTCGTTCCCTTATGCTATTTTATATCTATTTCAACTGTTGTAGAATGATATTTAAAGAGTTGCTGGTAGATGGAAAAATGTGTTAGATATCTGAATTCGAAGAATTAGGAT
>WAPZ01000454.1 GCA_015520535.1 Candidatus Heimdallarchaeota archaeon | reverse complement strand
GTTGTAATCTTCGTTGTCACTATTGTATGCCAAATTTAAAGATAAAATTTATGGATAAATCACGCTTATTAACCTTTGAAGAAATATATAGGATTGCAAGGATTTTTGTGAAATTAGGCGTTGAAACAATCCGTTTAACCGGTGGCGAACCTTTAGTACGAAACGATGTGTTAACATTAGTGAGAATGCTCAATGACTTGCGTGATTTGGGTTTAAAAAAACTAAAAATGACGACAAATGGCATGTTATTAGAAAAGTTTGCTTATACATTAGCTGAAAATGGGATCAATCAAATCAATATAAGTTTAGATACGTTGAATGCCGAAAAATTTAAGCGAATAACGCAGTTGGGTGATTTTGATACCGTTTTTGCTGGTATTATGGCTGTATTAGATACAAAAATGAAAGTTAAAATAAATGTGGTGGCAATTCGTGGCTTTAACGACTCAGAAATCTTCGATTTTATTAAATTTTCAGCAAAATACGATGTTACTGTTCGTTTTATTGAACTAATGCCCTTTAGTGGTAATTTTTGGGATCGTGACCGGTTTATTTCAAAAGCTGAACTTTTGCAGAGAATTCAACAAAAGTACGATGTTGTACCGCTGCCACAGGAAGACCCATCTCAAACGTCGACTGTGTATAAAGTTGAGCCTATTGGTGGCAAAATCGGTTTTATTGCGTCAGTCACAGAATCCTTTTGTTCAACATGTAATCGTTTACGGTTAACCGCAGAGGGTTTCTTGCGACCATGTCTTCATAGTTCGATAGAAGTGAGTCTACGGGATCATCTGCGGAATGGGGCTACAGACGAGCAGTTAATTGATATTATTCGTGAAATCGTAATGAAAAAACCACAAGCACATGAAGATTTTTTGCATCCCTTATATGTCAAACCACAAAAAGATCGTCCGATGATAAAAATTGGCGGATAACTCTTGTTTTAGACAAAATTGACGCTAGTTAGATCCAAATTTTTTCTTTTTCACTTTGGGTGGCTCTTTTTTTATTTTATTCTTCTTTCAGTTTTAGAAACAAAATCAATGAGGATTTGTGCGAATTTTTTGAATGCATCATTAATGTTAATGTTATTTTTTGCGGAAGTGTAAATATGGTCAACATGAAAACCATACGAATGACATTCTTGATTAAGTTTTTCCAGATACTCGGTGACATGCTCTTCCATTACCTTTCGTTTCCACTCTAAATCGATTTTGTTACCAATTAAAAGAATGGGGAATTTTTTATTGTCAAAAGAGTTTTTCCAGAACTCATCAATCCATAACGGAATATGGTCAAAGCTTTCTTTATTTGTGATATCGTAGACAACTAAGGCACCAACAGCACCATAATAATAGCGCTCTCGTACCACAGAAAAAGTGTGATGTCCCGCAAGATCCCAAATCATCCATCTAATTTTTGCGGTTTCCAAATCTATATCTTTAATGGAGAAGTCTGCACCTAAAGTCGGCATATAATGTGTTGGAAAGCCTTCTCCCATATACCGCTCTCTAATAGATGTTTTTCCAACTTGCATGTCTCCAATGAGAACTATTTTAAACGTAAATTCCATACGCGAATTTGTATATGGTAAGGACATTTGAATCACCGATATATCCTAGATACCTCAGTTTGTTGTCTTAATGGCTATACAATTGATCAGCTTTTGCGGCTAAAATGAAATCACATTCTGCTAATCCATTTATTTTATGTGTCCAGATTCTTAATATAACTTTTCCCCATGTTAAAGTGATTTCGGGATGATGATTTAGTTCTTCAGCCAATTCACCAACTTTTACCGTGAAATTCAACGCGTCCCGGAAGTTTTTAAAGTGATATTCTTTTTCTAAGTGATGTTCGTCAACAACGTCCCAGTCATGATTTAGTTCATTGAGTAGCTCCTCTAGTTGTTTTCCTTTTAGTGGTTGTGCTCCATTCTCAAGCGATACACACTTTCTTTCAGCTAAACGACTCATTTCTCCTTTTTTTCTCCATATTTATATTAATAAATGCTCAATTCTCCTATTTTTACAAAAACATAAAAATTTTTCTGAAAGAAAGCTAAAATTGAAAAAATATGACGACTAAGAGTTTTTAATGTCTTATAATTTGTAAGAACGAATTATGGGTGCGAATTTTGGAGAATAAGACAATTTTAATAGCGGCTCCGAGTAGTGGTATTGGTCGTTCTCTCACCTCGCTATTAATAGCGGATGGATATACCATAATTGGTATTGGTCGTGAGAATAGTCAAAATTTTTTTGCAGAACTTGAAGCGCAGGGGCATCCCGTTTCTTTTATTAAGTGCGATTGTACCTCGGAACGAGATGTTGAAACGGCATTTAAACGTGCAAAAGAAATTACACCAAAAATACGCGCGGCAATACATTGTGTTGGTGGTAGCTTATTGAGTAAACCACTAGATGAGCTTTCTTATAGCGATTTTCGGCGCGTAGTCCAACTTAATCTGGACTCAGCTTTTCTTTTTGGTCGTGAGGTGTTTCGCTGGATGAAACAAAGTGGTGGGGGCAACATTCTCTTTATTGGATCCACCACTGGCTTTGAGCCCACTCCAAAAAAATTGTCGTATGGAGTTGCAAAAGCGGCGCTACACATGATGACCACGTTTTTTGCCTTAGAAGGATCACAATACAACATTATTACCAATTGTATTGCCCCCGGATATGTTTTAACACCGCGACATAAAAATGAAATTAAAATTTTGGCTGAAAAAAGAAAAATCGATGAAAACGAAGTGTTAGAAGCGATTAAACAGAAAAATCCGCTTCGTTCTATATTGTTACCCGAAGATCTCTATCCTTTGGTAAAACTCCTTATCACGACCTCTCAGATTCAAGGACAGGTTATAAGAATAGATTACGGTCAAATATTAAAAATTTGAGCATAATAATGCGGTTTTAGATTAAATTATCCGAATTCTTTTTCTAAAAGATCTATGAAGAGATTTCCTGCGTCTTTGATATGAAACTCGCCATGTGAGGGAAATACGTTTTCAATAAGAAGTTGTTTGGATTTGAGCATCTCATAGAGTTTTCTAACGCTTTCTTTATTTTGTTTATTAGATTGAGTAAAAAATTTTGGCGGATATTTAATTTTTTGTTCAGTTAGCGTGAAAAGATCGGCTGAAAAGAGCGTTTTGTGTGTTTCATCATATAAGGCTATATGACCATCGGTATGGCCCGGTAAATGAAGGATTTTGAAGGGAAATTGTTTTTCTGAGATGTCATGCACAGCTTTGGGCGGATGATATCGACTTAATTTAATTAATTGATGGAAAATAAATCCAAGAACACCTTCACCGCGTGGTGGCTTTTTCTTTCTTAAGATAATTGGGAGATCTGCAGCATGAGCATAAATGGGGACGTTAAATTCTTCTTCTAGTTTCCATAGTGCGGCAGTATGATCTATATGATGATGTGAGACAATAATAGAGGTTAAAGAACGACCAGTTTCTTCTTCCACCGCTTTAATTTCGGGAATCAGTCGTTTTGCCTTTTTGTCAAAACCGCTATCGAGAAGGATTAAAGAGTTTTCTGTTTCAATTAAATAAACATAGGATAGGCGACTAAGGAAGGCGTAGACATTATCAGTCAGTTGTTTCAAAATAAATCACCATATAGTGAGTTTAATTTTATATTAATCCATTGACTTTATTTCTAACATGAAAAATTCGTGTGATGTAAAAGGAAAAGACCTATAGTTGCATATTAAATTTTTCATTGGTAAAAGAACGTAAAATAAAGATTGTTTTATTTATTCCTCTTCTTCGCCTTCAATATATTCAGAATATAATGCCAATTCTTCTAGTTCTTCGCGACAAAAGTCTCGTATTACTTGCGGATAGGTTTCATCCTGCGAAATCCATTCAAATAGTGCCCGTACATGTTCCCAATTAAGAGGATCGTTTTCATATATCATGGGGCTATAATAGGAAAACAAGCCAACTATATATCCAATTCTGTCTTGATATTGCTGTAGTATAGCATTTGGTTCAAGTTCGCTGAGTTCAATGGCACGTCGTTCAAAGTCCGCATCGAGGCGATCTAGTTTGTTGTACAATGCTTCTAATTCATCTGACGTCATTTCAAGAAGTGGTTCAAGTAATTTTTGCCACTGCTCCCTTAATGTTGCGTTTTCCACTTGATTGAGTTCTTCTTCAATTTCTTCGTCCATTATGGTCTCTAAAAGAGCCATGGTTCCGTCAAGGTGATCCAAACGTACAAATACATCATTAGGATCAATGTAGGATTCTAGATCAGCGGCTTTTTCTCGGGGAGATTCGAGCCATTCTTTGACAAGATCTGGATCTAAGGTTACTAAAAGCCCTTCCATGTCTTCATCCACTATGGCTTCATTAATTTCTTCATTATTGAATCCCATTAAATGATAACCCCTTTACGCTGTCTCTTATACACATCTG
>WAPZ01000453.1 GCA_015520535.1 Candidatus Heimdallarchaeota archaeon | reverse complement strand
CCTCTACACATTTAATATTTTTTTAAATCAAGGTTTTTTGATGTAGAAGGATTTCTCAGGTGTGAGAACGAAGGAAGTGTTTTTTAGAAATGCAAAACTGTTGATTAATGGGAGAAACACAAGCGGATGGTGAGGAAGTTGCACGAGAATAATGGCTTAATCGACATACGATTTCATGGTCGTGGTGGACAAGGAGTCGTGACTGCTTCGCGTTTAGTAGGAGAAGCTGCAATACTTGAGGGCTATTATGTCCATGCTTTTCCAACATTTGGGCCGGAAAGATCGGGTGCCCCAGTTGCCGCCTTTACCAGAATATCACCAAAAAAATTTACTATTAAGACCGAAGTGTATGAGCCTGATATCGTGGTAATAATTGATCCAACCTTAATTGGAAAACCCTTTCTTTTGGACGGCTTAAAGAAAAATGGAAAAGTTATTGTTAATACGCCAGAGACAAATGGCAAAAAAATCATAGAAGCGCTTGGGTTGCAACGTGATGATATAAAAGTTGCCTATTTAGACGCTACTAAAATTGCTGTGGGAATAATTGGAAAACCTTTTGCCAACACGGTGGTGCTTGGCGCTTTAAGTTCTTATACAGGTATTGTAAAACTAGAAAGCTTAAAAGAGGTCATAAGGGAACGTTTTAAGGATGAAGAGATTGCAAACAAGAATATAGCTGCATTAGAGCAAGCAGCAAAGGAGGTTAAAGAAGTATGAGTAAAACAGAGGAATTATGGAAAGTTAAGCCACCAAAAGAATTTAAAAAATGGATTTCAGAGCGCTGGGGGTGGAAAAACTTACCAATTGGAGGTGTGGTTCCCTTTCCAGCGACTTCACTTGAGTTTCAAACGGGTGAATGGCGTGCTATAACACCGGTCGTTGATCAAGAAAAATGTACTGGTTGTACATTGTGTTTTTATGTCTGTCCCGATGATGCAATCCGTTTAGACGAACAAACGTTCAAAGCCATCATAAATTATAACTTGTGCAAAGGTTGTACATTATGTCATGACGTGTGTAAACCCGGTGCCATTACTTTAAAAGAAGGTATGAATCCATAAAGAAGAAATAAAGTCTAAAACAAGGAACGGAGGTAAAATTCATGACAGTAGTTATGCAAAAGGCAAAAGCTAAAGTAAGGGGAATGACGGGGGATGAGGCAGTTGCCGAGGCTTTAAAGTTAATTGATCCCGATGTAGTTGCTGCCTATCCAATTACACCACAGACGATCATTGTAGAAAAGTTTTCAGAATTTTGGGCTAATGGTGAAGTATCTACGGAATTTGTTTCGGTAGAGTCGGAACATTCAGCCATGTCAGCTTGCGTTGGTGCAAGTTCAACTGGTGCACGCGTTTTTACGGCAAGTTCAAGCCAAGGTGTTGCGTTAATGTATGAAATTCTTTTTATTGCTGCGGGTTCTCGCCTCCCAATTGTTATGGCAGTTGCAAATCGTGCTTTGTCATCTCCAATTAACATTCATGGTGAATTAACAGATCAACTAGTTACTCGGGATACGGGTTGGATTTCATGGTTTGGTGAAAATGCGCAAGAAGCATATGATCATACATTCCTTGCTTTTAAGGTGGCAGAACATCCTGATGTCCAATTACCCGTTATGTATGGTGTTGAGGGATTTATTGTGACCCATGCAGTTGAACCTGTTGAAACATTGACAAAAGATTTTGTAAAGAGCTTCTTAGGTGAACATCGCGTGCCACATAACTGGACTTTTAGACCAAATAACCCCGGAGCACAAGGTTTACTTGCACTTCCAGATTATTATATGGAACTAAAGTATCAACAACAAATTGGCATGAATAATGCACTTAAGGTCATTCCGGAAGTCTTTCAAGAATTTGGAGATTTAACTGGGCGATATTATCAAATGGTCGAACCATATAAATTAGAAGATGCCGAATATGCATTTATAACAATTGGTGCAACTTCTGGGACGGGAAAAGCTGTTGTAGATAAACTAAGAGAGCAAGGAGAGCCAGTTGGGCTTTTAAAACTTCGTGTTTTAAGACCCTTCCCAGAGAAAGATTTAATTGAACACCTTAGACACTTAAAAGGCTGTGTAGTGGTTGATCGTTCAGCAACCTATGGAACTCCCAGTACAATAGTTCAAACGGATATCTTAGCTACATTAGCGAAACATAAAGTTCCATTGCATGTTTCGGGGCGAATCGTAGGTCTTGGCGGTCGTGATGTCGTAGCGGCGGATTTCGAGAACATTTACCGAGAATTGAAAGATGAAGTTGAAACGGGTAAACTGCCCACCTTCAAGTGGTATGGGGTAAGAGAATAAAATATTAGTGCGGAAAAAATAATGGAGGTTAGAAGATGGCAACTGTAGAAGCAAAATTACCCCCTAAAATAAAAATTTCATTACGTGAAGCTGCTATGGTTCAACCGGGCTTTACTGGTGGTCACCGACTTTGTCGTGGCTGTGGCGCTGGAGTAGTAGCGCGTCAGGCAACTATTGCAGGAAAGTTGGGTGATCGTCCCGTTGTGGTTGTGAATGCCACCGGTTGTCTTGAAGTGGCATCCACCATTTATCCGTATAATGCTTGGACACTTCCCTGGTTGCATAATGCTTTTGAGAATGCTGGCGCTACGGCGTCTGGCGCTGAAGCCGCTTTCAGAGCATTACAAAAGAAAGGCTTAATTGATCAAGTTCCTGATATTATTGTCTTTGGTGGTGATGGTGGAACGTTCGATATTGGTCTACAATCCCTGTCAGGAGCTATAGAGCGTGGACATGACTTCCTTTACATTTGTTATAATAACGGTGGCTATATGAATACTGGAATTCAACGATCTGGTGGAACGCCATTTGCTGCTGCTACTACAACTAGTCCCGGTGGCGAAGTTATACCGGGAAAACCCCAATTCGAAAAAGACATTATTCAAATCATGTGGGGACATGACATTCCGGTGTACACCGCTTCTCCGGCGTGGCCAAAAGATTTAATGACGAAAGTTCGGCAAGGATTAGATTTCGAAGGCCCAGCGTTTATGTTAGTAGATGCGGTCTGCCCACGTGGCTGGCGAACTCCAGATAATTCAATGATTAAATTATCAAAATTAGCGGTTCAAACATGTGTATTTCCATTATATCAGGCATATAAAGATGAATGGCTGCTCTCACAGCCTTCATTAGCCATAGCTAAAAATCCCAGTCGCAAAAAACCGGTTGAAGAACTTTTAAAGGCTGAAGGTCGTTTTATACATTTATTCAAACCAAAATATCGCAAAGAGGTCATTGAAGCATATCAGCGTTACGTAGATGAAAAATGGGAGCGCCTGATAGCGCGTGCATCCAATGTATAAAAAGAAAATTTTGGTAACCATAATATAATCATATTTTCTTCCCTTTTTTTGAGTAGACGAATCTTTTATGATTAAAAAAGAATTAGAAGCGTCGGAATGACTTTTTCGTTTTTTGTTCTTTTTTTGCAGTTAGTTGTGGTGCTTGATTGATAATTAATGATATAAGTTCTGGTACTCCATCTCCGTTGAGTGCATTGGTGTAGAGCAGGTGATTTGTGATTTCTTTGATTGAGTCAAAGATTGGTTGGGTATTAATGGCATAAAGGATCATTTTTTTAATGAGTACTTGATTTATATCCGGTGAAGTGAGATCTAATTCGATTCCTTGGTATCGTTTTCGGAGTTTGTTTAGCATAGTAATTGAGGGGCGTTCGATTCCATCGTCAGCAACATCTAGTCCCGTCATATATTGGACAGCTAAGGGTCGTTGGGCAAAGACGAGTTGAGATACTTTGTCGTAAAACTCGCGGTAGTCTTCTCTGTGTTGATGAAGAATGAGTTGCATGGCAACTTCACGGGAAAAAGATTTAGCATTATCTTCTGTGAGGGGGCTTTTATTGAATTCCGAGCCATAATTTGTACTAATTACATAATAAATGAGGGATTCAAGATGTTCAAAGCCCAACAATGTCGTTTTTTCAATTGTAATTTCTCTTTGTGCATTTTTTTGGAGTAGATGTGGTACTCGATATGTCATTCCTTTTGTTTTGACGTTTTCTAAGGCTTCATAAATTTTATTGCTTAATTTATCTATCATTTGTGGTGAATTCAGTAAATATTGGTGAAAATCAATTTTGTTAGCTATTGCCACCAAAAATGGCAACGCTTCTTCTTTTTCTTGTTTTTTTTCTATGACCTCTTTTAAATGCCGAATGCTATTTTGGCAAGAAAAGAAACGTGTGGAATCAAAAACAATTAATAAAAAATTATCTTTTTTTGCTATTTGGGCAATAATCTGTCGAATTTGGTCGTAAATATTTTGTCCACCGAGGTCGTAGCCTTTAAAGTTAATTTTTTTCCCTCGAAAAGGAAAGATAATATTAAAAGTGTCCATTCCCGCAGTAGCGACATTGGTTTCTTTTTGCAGTAATTTATCCAGTGTGTAATGATTTGTTTTCATCCAATGTTCGAGAGAAACATTATTTTGCTGAAGCCATTTCAAATAATCGGTGAACGTGTACTCTTTGTCGCCAAGTTGTTCTAAAGCCGCACTTAGTTCGGTTTCTTTTTTACTCTTCAACCATTCATGAAAAGTGGGCAAATTTTTCTGGCGGACATACCTTTCAAATTCTTGAACGATTTCTTGATAGGCAATTTCTGCTATTTTTTTAAGTAAACTGGTTTTTCCGCTCATTCCGTCTCCAATTAAGATGAGTTCGGCTACTATGGTAGAGTTCATGTGTTATTCACCTTCTATGCTCAGTTGACTTATTATGGTTTCGTCCAAATAAGGAATTCCATCATCAGCTGAGTATTTAACTATCTCTTTCCATGGAATATGAACAGGAAGGTTGAATTCTTTTTCAGCAAGATGTTGAACCTTCCAGCAGTTCTTTTTTTTGTCCATATGAGCATTCAATATAAATTGTATTTTACGCAAACTGTTGGTGATAATTTCTGTGGATTCTTCCTCAAAGAGTGTGGCAACTTCTGTGGTGTTATTTGAGACAATGTTTGAAAGAAAAATAATTGTTCTGGAGTCAACTGTGGAGCCATTCTTTTCAACCTTAAAAACTGCATAATAAGGGAGGAACGGAGCATTGCCTTCGCCTTGAATGCGTGTTTTTTTATAAATCCATGGAAATCGATTTTCTACGAATTTAGTGATGGATGTGCTGAAGTTGAGAAGTGAAGCATATAAACGGATAAAAATTCCAAATTCTAAGGAGTTTTTTCCATAAAACTCTATCATGTGTGGCAGCATTATTTTTAATTCCCCATCAACACGAAATTCTAATAAATTTAACCGAAATATCGAGTTTAAAGCAAAATTCAAGTGTTTAATTGTTGATTGGCTGTTTAAACTATAATGCTTGACGTTTATTGTTGTTTTTAGTTCCTCCCATGAAGGTATGCGGCGAAATAATTTAATGTTCATGTAAGACAATCTTAATTCGAATAACGATTTAACTAACGGTAGTGTTTTCCATACATCTTTGTTTTCTGGATTTTTAAAGGTATCAGTGATTGCGGTCACAATTTTTGCATTTTGATTTTGTATGTCATCAAGTTCATCTAAAAAAAGTGGCTGTTTTGAGAGTATTTGAGTAGCAATTCCCGTTATATCGGAGTGTTCTTGAATTCTGGGTGAATAAGAGATTGTTAAGAAGAAATCTTCATCGACTTTCTTTAATGTGCAACTTTGGAGTGAAAACCCATGAATCACGTTTAACCCCACTAATTCTGTGATGATATCGGGATCTAGGCTTTTTTTTGCATTAAATAAAGATGAAAGAAGGGATATTTTTTCACCTACGCGAGTAAACGTTATATCAATGAGTGGAAATTCTGTTTTTTTAACAGTAGAATGCCAAGCTTGGCTTTTAAAAATAAGTGTAGCTAAGAGATCAGAATAAAACGGAAGATACTCTGGAATCGGTGTCCAATCATATTGTTTTAATGAATTTAACTCATTGAAGATGTTTTTTGTTGCGTCTGGTGGAAAGAACTGAAAAATGTCGTTGAAAAGATGAAGCATCGAATCACGGCGAGCACTTTGCATGATTTGTTCCACCATTGTATCGTTAGCGCTTGGTAGTTGGTCAATAAAATCAAAAACAAGGTTGATCCATTGGCGAATCCAGTTTTTTAGATATTCTTGGGAAAAGTAGACTATTAAGGCACGCGTATCATAATCGAAAAGATTTAATATGTTCTTATCAGCTAATAGTATTTGTAAAATCTCCGATATCCTTGCTATTGTGCTATAAAAATCGATTTCTTGGAAGATAAATTGTTTAAATGCCGCATCTCGTTGCATATTGTCAAGTGAGTGGGACTGGAGCACTTGCCAAATGGCAGTGATTTTGTCGAGAAAGGTGTGATAGAGTTTTTCCTCGAGAGTCGGTGAGGTTTTTGTAACATTTGGCGGTAATTGGGCATAAATATACGAAACTCCGCCGGCAATTAATTTTGCAAGATTAGGAGGACAGTTCAAATTGCATAATTTTTCATAATAGGAGTTGATTATGGGATGTTTAAGTGCATCAGTGGAAAAGCGTGTGATAACAGTTTCAAACGTCACTTGTTCTTGTAATTCTTCAAAAAAGTCTTTTAATTCCGTGGCTTGAGTTATCTCCCTTCCTAGATGTTTGCTGAGTTTGAATTTGAGTACTTCGTTCAACAATTGGACATTTGCTCGTTGTGATTCGAATTTGGGCTCTAGTTTAAGGGCATTTCTTATATTGTTCCATATATCAGCTATTATTTCATCTGTATAGGATATTCGATGCTTGATTAAATTTTTTGATAATGATGTATGTAAGATTAATCTAAAATCTTCGATGTTAGCGCCTTTACCGCTAAAACGGACCAATTCTTCTGCTAATTCTTTTTGTTCCTTTTGATTCCATAAGGAGTTTACATTCGAGGCAATGAAGCGGTCAATTCCTTTACTAAGAAGTGTTTCAATTTTAATGCCTAAAATAAAGTTGAATACGCGCTTTACCGCGTTTTGTATGCTTTGTTGTGCGGTAAAACTGTCAACAAGAAGAGGAATTCGTATCACATGGTTTTTTTCTAATAATTTTTTGAGTTTTTCCTTATCAACATCGGCGCCTGTAGTTCGCTTTCTTCGGGTTTTTTTCACCGATAATTGAAAATAATCAAGGAGTGTTCTTTTAAGTGATAAATTTTCGGTTTTTGAAATGCCAGATACCGCTACATCATAAATGTATTCAATGTATTCTTTTTGTCCTTTTTCAGCACCATAATATTGAAGATATAATTGAAAGAGATTCGCTAATGGGGCGCCAATGTCACTATGGAGTGCGCCCATCGCAAAGGCTTGTTCTAATTTTTTTTCCATACCTCCTTGTAGAATTTTTATTTTTGTCAAATAAGCTAATTCTTTGCTGTAATGATCAATGAGATAATGAAAAAGATTTTTTTTCACTTCAATCAGAGTGACAAAAGGAACGAGATCCTCTAGTGACTCAATTTTTTTATCAAAGAGTACAGATTCTGTTTCTAAAATTAGTTCTGGGAAACTCATGCGGCTTGCATTCTTATATTCTGGTTTGGCAAGCCCTAGCCAGCGTGCATGCTTTATAATTGTTAATAAATGGAAATATTGTCGTAAATATGCATTTTTGGTGTGGTTTTCCGTTAACGTAATGAAGTGCCACATTTCATCTGGAGAATACCTAAAATTGAAATCAATAGTCGATTCGAAAGGAATGCCAAATTTTATTAAGGAGACGTTGACTTTTCCGCTTAATAAGAACCGGTACAGCTCTATAAGGTCTTCAACTGGCGTTTCAATGATATTCATAACTTGAATCTTTCTTAAGATTCGCTTTAATTCGTAGATTGGCATTAAATAACGAATTACGTATTCTGTGATTCTAAAGATGATATCAGCTGGAAGAATATTTTTTGGTATTTCTGGCCAATTGATGGATATTCCAAAGCGATTCCAGAATTCTTGTGTTTGTATAATATTATTATCAAGAACAATTCTAGTTTCTTGAAAGTCTTGGAAAAGAAAGAGGTCAATGTCGTCTTCATCTTCACCAAAGGTGCGATTCCAACTTAGAAGGCGTTTAGTTAACGTAATTACCAGATTTTTTCCCGACAGTTGTGTTAATTGTTTCAATTGTCGCTGATCTTGTGGAATTAGATATTCACCGAGTTCTGAAATCGTTATTTTTTTCTTTATGGTCAAGGATGGCAGAAGTTTTTCCCAAATTTTGGGTACTGGACCGGTGACTAACATGGGTACTGCTTGAATTTCTTCTTTCTGAACACTAGCTGAGGGTTCAGCTGTATACTGCCTGCTTTTTTCCGTTTCCAAGTTTTTTATGCCAAAATCTTGGGATAGGAGCGTATCTAGATGTTTGATAAGTTCTTTTTTTAGCATCCTCGCCTTAGTGATTCCTACTTTTGATATTAAGAAGCGATAGATGATAATTTCCGCTTCATCAGCTGATAGCGGAATTTGGGAAAACTGTTGTGATTGTAATAACCGCTTTTTTAATTCCGTTAAATCAATCTCATATTTTATAGCTATTTCGTTTAATTCATTGTTCTGCAACAACTTTTCACCATTAATATTATAGGTGGTTCATTAATAAACGTTTTGTTTGGGAAAAAAATGTTAAGAATGACACATAAAATTGGAGATTCGCTTCTCAAATTTATTTACTTCACTTTATTTCTC
>WAPZ01000452.1 GCA_015520535.1 Candidatus Heimdallarchaeota archaeon | reverse complement strand
GGTGAATTCCAGTGAATTATAAGCATATCTATAAAGTAGTTGGGAAAAATGGTTGACTTGAAAAAAGAAAAACAAAAAAATGTAAAAAATATGGAGGTAAATAGAAAATGACACAAAAGAGAGTGAATATGTTTCGACTTAAAGTGCTGACAGCTATATTGACTGTTGTATTTTTGGTTTCCTTGAGTACAAGTACCTTAGCTAACTCAAATTTTGTCTCCGGGACAGTATTTGCCCCAACTGCGACACTGGCTGATGGTGATCATGGAAATGGAATGCCGCACAACAGCAGTCAATCACAAATGCCCCATGATGGACGTGGGTCTATGAATGGTTCCATGCGTTATATGATGGGAAATGGCTTTGTAAGTCTTTCTAATGACTATTTTACGATAGAGTTGCACTCGTTACAAGTACCAATGTTCCATTTTAATACATCATTAGCTGAAGGTCGATTTTACCTGAGATTTGAAAAAATCATTGAGTATCAAGACGACAATAATAATGGCTATTATGAATCTCAAGAAGCTGTAGGTAATGGAAAAGTTCTGTCACTTTCTTCCCTAAAATGGGATTACAATGTTGTCGAAACGGATAATGAAATAACCGTGTATCTCAATAGCAGCACGATTAATCAATTGGGCTTTGAAAACTTCAAAGTCAGCCTCATAAACCACTTCCGAGCAGAAGACTCCTTCCTTAAGTTTGACATTTTGATGGAAAACTGGCCTTTTAGTTCTCCGAATTCAAGGTTAGCGTTGGAATTTTCTTTTATGTGGCATGCAGCGGCTGATTTAAAAGATACGGCTGACAATCGTAGTCATATGTCATACCAAGATGAAAAAGGAAATGTGGTGGCATTTTTCAACATGACGACTGATTTAACCGTGGATGGGCAGGATATTACAGATGCAGCTAAACTTCAAGTTAATAAGGGTGAAATGGAACACATGGAACAATTTATGGGGAACAACAGCGGTGACATGGGAAACCATTCTCAAATGCCTGGAATGAAAGGCTCTGATGTCAACTTACACGGAAAAAACTTCTATATTAACTATCCATCGTTTAATGAGACATTGATTCATGACCCAATTATCGGATCAACAGTGCAAGCCTTACTGCCAGGTGCCGCTTCCGAGATAGTCGCTCTCTTACAGCAGATAGCACTCTCGAAAGAAGGGTACCTGGCTTCGGTAGGCTTGCTTACTATCGTAGTCCTAAGCAGTATTGTATTTTATCGCCGTAAAAAGCGATAAACACTTTTTTATCTTTTTCTTTTTCTTAGAATATTTTTAAATTACTACTTTTTTCATCTAGATGGGGATAAACACGCCGTGATTTGTCAAATTTAATATTTATTAACTCAAGTACTAGTTAAAGTAGCGGCAATCTGTTTTCTTGGTGAGACCGCGATGAACAAACAAACAACAGATTCAGAGAAAATGCAATTAAAGCTTCAAGACCTTCTCCCTGTCCTCAATCATGAAATTCGGCAAAAGATGCTAATTGAGTTGTACGACAATGGTTTTGCTTCGTTTACTGAGCTCAAAAAAATTTTGCGATTAAGCACTGGCGTGTTTTACCACCATATGAAAATGTTGCTTGATGCCGGACTTGTTTATCAATTAGAAGATAAGAATTATGATTTAACTGAGTTGGGCATTACTGCGGTTGAATGGATGAGGCAGGAGTTACAGCCGACTAAAACAGAGAACACTTTAATTTTTCAGTTTTTTAGTAAGTTCTCCCCATATTATCTTTTTATTGCCCAGTATAAACTCTTAATTTTTGTTGTGGTTTCATTGTTATATGCATTGACGCTTTTTTGGCTTGTTCAACGCCATTCAATTCTCTTGATAGGTGATTTTCTGACAATCCCACATAATCCGCACGCGGTCTTTCTCAATACCCTTTCAGCAGTTATTTTCACTTTTATCGGTTTTAGTGGACTAGTACTTTTTTTTTCACAAATGTATCGACGGAAAAAGGATTTTTTAGAATTATATGACGCTGTCTCTTATACACATCTG
>WAPZ01000451.1 GCA_015520535.1 Candidatus Heimdallarchaeota archaeon | reverse complement strand
GTATCTATCAGCCGTATGATTTTCAGCAATTAAAATTAATCCAATTAAAATGCTTACAAAGAAAAATTTTCATAAAAATGTGGAACGAAAGTTTTTCCTTAAAAGAAACCATCATATCAATGATAAAAGAAAAAGAAAGTAATTAAACGAGAAATATTTTCAAATATCTAGCTATTATTGGAGGCTGGTGATAAAATGCTAATGCATGTCTATGTAACAAATCTCTGTAGAAACTTGAAAGGTGTGATTGAAGAAATTAGAATGGGGATGGGAGATTTCATTCTTTTAGGCGGCAGCTTAGTCATATTTCACTTTTTAATATTTGGTTTTCAAGCATTACAATATTCCGTAAACGGTCCTATTCTATCATACGAGTTTTTGGAATCAATCCATAAATACAGTGGAATTTTTGAGGCTGCAGCTTTATTAACGCCCTTGGGGATGCAATATGAATACAGTCTTATAATGACATTATTTGTCTTTGTTGGACCGTTATTAGCGGCTATTAAACTGAATACAGAAATAGAAAACGGTCTTTTAGCATACTATCGGGCGATTGGTGGTAAGGAAACACTTAGAAAACTTTTATTAAGACGCTTATTAACTTACGAATTTGTATCTATTAGTGGCGTTCTTATAGGGCTTATTTTTCACCCACTTTTAATTCTCCTAGTTTATTACCCCCAATTTATTTTCAAATACCCGATTGTAGTCCTTGTGGCACTCCTTATTGACATAATGATTATTAGTATAACATTCTTTTTACACTCAATTATTCTGTTTTCTTTTTTATTCATTCTTGTAATGATTCTTCCTTCCTCTGGACATTTAAATGCTATTATAGGTGTGGGAATTTATTTAGCAGAAGAATTAATCTTTCAATCGCTCAGTGAACAAAAAGGAACTGAATGGATACAGCCCCTATCTGGAATGATAGATGATCTGAAGAGATATCTCCGCTCAATCGCTTTTTCTGTCCTTCAGAAAAATATTACCGTGAAAACTATATTAACCAATGAGTTAAACACACTCCTCATTGTAGTTGCCTTAGCTCTTTGTCTAATCTTTCTTTTGTTATGGTGGGCTGAAAGACGTGAATTTTAAAACATGTCAGCAACACATCTGTTATTAGGCATACTGTATTTTTTCTGACAAAAGCCAACACTTTATAGCCATTAAAAAACCCAACTACTACAAAAATAGCGCGGAACTATCTGCAAATTCTGCTGTAAAGATAATGACGAGAAAAAGATAGAAAAAGAGATTAGGGTGTTTTTCCTTTAATATGTTCAAATTGCCGTAAAAGATGCAACTGTGTCTGCATCCAAGCGTTTTAACACTTCAATCAACAAAGTTACTGCTGCTTCTACGTCATTTAAATCTAAAATACCATTATGCGAATGAATGTGACGGGTAGGTACGCCAAGCACCAGTGACGGGCAACCAGAACCTGTCAAATGAATGACACCGGCATCTGTTCCGCCTCCCATTACGACCGAGTGTTGAAATTGTACTCCAATTTCTTTCGCCACATTTAATACAAAATGCCGTAAACGAGGATTTGGTATCATAGAGCGGTCACCTGCTAAGATTGACACGCCTTTTGACATTTCAGCCGGCGCCTTAATCTTTGAAACTCCCGGTACATCACCGCTTATATCTACTTCCATTGCAAAGCCGACATCCGGCTCAATAGTCTGTGCTGCAGTTTTAGCTCCACGTAAACCTATTTCCTCTTGTACTGTGGCTACTCCAAACACTTGATTCGGTAAAGAGATATTTTCTTCCTTGATTCGTCTAAAAACCTCTGTAATAACAAATGCTCCAATTCTATCATCAAAAGCCTTTCCCATCGCCAATGTAACGTCTTTTTCTTGTTTTTTCCCGTCACTGTCTTTAATAATTTCTTTTCGCGTGATTAATTCAAATTTAGAGTCGGGAACGATTGGATCGCCAATTTGAATACCTAATGCTTCCACTTCTTCCTTATTTTTGCAACCAACATCAATATACATTTTATCAATCGTCACTACTTTTTTCCTTTCCTCTGGTCCCAACACATGTGGTGGTGGCGCTACAATAACTCCTTTAATTTTTTTACTGTCTTGCGTCTTTATAAGAACGCGTTGCGTGAGTAATGTTTGATCCCACCAGCCACCAATAGGATGAAATGTCAAATAGCCCCGTTCATTTATTCCAGTAACGAGAAATCCCACTTCATCAATGTGCCCCGCAATCATTATTTTTGGCCCCTTATTTCCAATTTTAAAGATCAATGACCCCGTTCTGTCATTAAAGACGTCGTCAGCAAAATTTTTTACATATTCTTTCACAATCTGTGTGACTTCCAATTCATGTCCCGATGGTCCAAAGGCATTGCTCATTTTCTCTAACATTTCAATATTCAGTTTCATACACTCACCTCATCACTTATTCGAATTTTTTAACGAAAAATAACCCAAATTTTCCAATATTTTTTGTTT
>WAPZ01000450.1 GCA_015520535.1 Candidatus Heimdallarchaeota archaeon | reverse complement strand
GGGGGGTAAAGCTCAATACCGGTTCGCTCTTTTACAAACGCTCTTATTTGTTCGTAAATTTCTTCATAATTCATTGTTTTGATTTTATTTTTCGTAGGTACAATAATACCCTCTTTTTGCGCTATTTTAAGGGCTTTTTCGTATCCTGCATGTGCGTGGCGCAAGATAGCTGACATTGGATCCCACATTAAAACTCTAAAGATCTTTTCTTGGGTTATTTGCCTTCCATCAGCAACTATCACTTGACCAGCATGAAGTGAATTGCCGACTCCGACTCCACCACCACCGTGGTATGCGACCCATGTAGCACCCGAAAGCGCATTTCCAAGAAGGTTTAACACGGCATAATCACCGATAGCATCACTCCCGTCTTTCATTCCCTCAGTTTCTCGGTAAGGTGACGCCACCGAACCGCCGTCTAAATGATCTCTCCCAATGACCACCGGTGCTTTTATCTTTTTTTCCGCATATAGTTTGTTTAACAACATTCCCATTGCCGCTCTGCCGCGATATCCAGCCCAAAAAACTCGTGACGGTAATCCTTTTTCAAACGGAACGTACTTTTGTGCCTTGTCAATCCAATTAACTAGTCGTTTATCATCATAAAACAATTTTTTTGCATATTCATCGGTAATGTAGATGTCTTCAGGATCATTTGAAAGTGCTTGCCATCTAAAAGGTCCTCGCCCTTCCATAAACAATGGGCGTATATACGCTTGTACAAATCCCGGAAATGCAAAGGCATTTTGAACACCGGCTTCAAATGCGGCACCTCTGATATTGTTTCCATAGTCAAACGTTTCAGCACCGCGTGTTTGCAATTCAATCATAAGTTTTACGTGTTTTGCCACAGTTTTATACGCAAGTTCTTTATATTTTTCAGGATTAGTTTCTCGGAGCTTGACAGCTTCTTCATATGTCATTCCCTCAGGTACATATCCATTTAACATGTCGTGAGCACTCGTTTGGTCAGTAAGTATTAACGGCGTAATATTGTTTTCGACTAAGTAGCTCAATAACTCTGTTGCATTACAGTGAATACCAATTGAAGTAGGCTCACCCTTTTCATAGAATTCTTTTGCTAATGAAACGGCTTCTTCAGGTGTGTTTACATAATGATCTAGATATTTAAGCTCCAGTTGTCGCTTAATCTGCGCAAAATTCACTTCCGCAATGAGTCCAATCTTGTTGTTCATTTTTATAGCTAATGGCTGTGCTCCGCTCATTGAACCTAAACCGGCAGTAACTACTAACATTTTCTCGAAATCATTTAATTTTGAATATGTCGGTTTACTCTCTGCTATCTTTATAGCTTCTCCAATGGTTTCATATGTTCCTTGTAAGATTCCTTGAGTACCAATATAAATCCATGATCCTGCGGTCATTTGTCCATACATTGTTAGTCCTGCGTCAACCATTTCTTGAAAATACATACACCAGTTTGGTACGATAATTGAATTGCTAATTACAACTCTTGGAGCAAGAGGATGTGTGAGCGTTTTTCCATAGGGAACACCCGATTGCATAAAAAGAGTTTCATTTGGTCTTAAATTTTTCAATAAATCAATCGTTTCATAAAAAGCCTCCCAATTGCGCATTGCTTTTCCTGAACCACCGTATATAAAAAAAGTTTTCCAGTCGGTGCCTTGATGTAAGTTATTTATTAATGAACGAATTATACCTTCCGTTTCCCACCCAGCCACGGTTGTTGGCTTTAATGCATCCTCTCCTTTGGGAAGTGGAGGGATTTCTTTTGGCGCAAGATCCAATCTCAGCCGTTTTTCGAGTGGAATTTTGCGTTTACCTTTTATGATTTCTTGCAAAGCGGTTTCTCGTTTACTAGTTTCTATTTCTTCTCTTTGGTTTTCTTGTGCAATCATCTCAACGCCACATCCGGCATTCTTTATCCGTTAAATTCTTCTTTCATTTTCTTTTTAAGTCTTTATCTTCATTATTTCAAAACAGAATTGTGCTGGTTAATGCAACATTCTGGTTGTTGGGCGTTTTCTTCGTGCACTTTTTCATTAAATATCATGATAATCTTTTTTGTCGATAAAAAAACATAGAATAGCATGGTATAGTGTGGATAGGCTTTTCCGAAATTCTAAAAATTGATGGTAGCCGACAAAAAACTCGGTGAATCACCGCTACACCACCACCAGAAAAGGAACCGTACATGGCCACGTTCAGACACCGTGCTGACAACAAACCACCACAGACTGGAGAACACACGCACGTAGTAATTTGAAAAAGTTTCTTCTCATTCTGTTCTACCAAGCACCCGATAAAAAATTGGACTTATCAAGATGAGGCCATAACCGGGATGTTCACGATGACTCATAAGATTGAATTTTTTCGAAATACTACACGCTCAAACTTCGCAACAAAGGCGCATACATTCTTAGTGAACTGCATAGCTCCCGCTAGCTCCTATACTG
>WAPZ01000449.1 GCA_015520535.1 Candidatus Heimdallarchaeota archaeon | reverse complement strand
CTGGTACTTTTTGTGAATATAATAAGAACGTAACGCGTCACATCAAAAATAAAACATGAATAAGGGGCGGGATCAAATTTTATTATAACTTGTGAAATTTGTAAGGGGAAGGACTCATGGTTAAATTCTACATTGTCAATATTCTTCATAAGATATTGTACAGATTTTGTTATTACGTTAGAAAATTTATGAAAGGTGCTATCTTGGACGGAGGTGAAGACTTGGTAATAAAAAGGCTTTTCTAAAAGTATTACATTTTCGAAAAATTGAAGATACGGTACGATTTTGCTCAGCATTTCGATATTTATTTGAAAAAGGGAGTTATAGGCATCCTTAACTGTCTGATCGAAGTCGCTAAATTCTTCTTTGATAGCTAGTCCGGGTGTTTTTGCTAGAAGATTTCCATATCGTCCTTCAAAGGCTCCTATTATATAATTAGCAAATTCTAGGTTTTTTTCATGGTCTTCACCCAGTTCTGTAAAAAATACGCCGAAAACATGGTTTCCTTCTTTCACTAACAAATTATAGTCTTGTTGTTGAATTGAGTGGATAGTTCCACCCTTTATTTCACGTGACATTTCTAATACAGCGGTTATTAGTCCACTTAAAAGATCATCATCTTGTATTCGTTGTTCTAACACCGGTGTAAACGCATATTTGTACAAAAGAAGTCCAGATTTGCTCACAATCATAAAACCTAACATTAACTCCACCTGTATCTCGTGTTATTCCGCAACTTTTTCTAAGGTGATTTCAATAGCACTTACATTGTTTGTTCTTCCGTCTTCACGCGTTACAGTTTCAGTACTAATGGTGATATCCTTAACTACGATTTTTCCTTCGGTAACACTTCGTTTTAACAGTTCTGCCACGTCTACGGCGCGAGATATTATTTTGCCGCGCGCCTTGATTATAATTAAATTGGTATTTTTTAATAAGGACATTCCAACGGTTACATATGTTCTTATCGGTTTTGAACCTACTAATATGGTATTTTCAGAAGCCATGAATCCATTCCACATCCTTATTAATCTCTTTCCTCAATTACAGTTACGAATTCAATTCTCTTTATTTTTTTCCTTATACGATTGATGTTTCATTTCCCATTCAACCACGGGCATTAAAACAATTTGTGATATTTTCCAACTAAATATGCTAAATTAGAAAAAACATCGTTTACGCCGCGGCCATCCCGCGCTGAGGTAAAATACACACCTTGTAAATTATATTTCTTTATAAATGGCTGAACTAAGTCCTTTAATTCCACTAAATCATCTGCATCTACAAGATCGATTTTATTCCCCACTAAAAGAATAGGAATTTCTCCGTTTTTTTCGCGTAATATTTTGATCCAACTAGGTAGTTGATTCAAAGACGCCATTCGAAATTGTTTTGAGGTATCAAAACATACCAAACTTCCTGATGTGCCAATTGCATAACTTGGAAACAGGTCTTGAAAACGCTTTTCACCAGCATAATCCCAAATCGACAGTGTTAGTGTTTTCCCGCCGATTTCAATTTCCTTTACCACAAAATTTACGCCAATCGTGGTAATTGCTGGTATAAATTCATTCTTTTCGAATCTATAGACTAGAGATGTCTTACCAACACCTCCGGGTCCAGCAATCACAATTTTGTAAGTAAACGGTTTAACTGTCACCTTTTCCATGACTGTATCCTCGTTATTTGTCTATAACGCGAGTTTATATTCCATTTAAGTCTTTTTTTAAAGAAAAAGGATAATTTAAATGATTTTTAGCTCTTTTCCAACTTTCTCAAATGCATTAAGAGCAAAATCTAAATCTTCTCGTGTTAATCCAGCATTCATTATTGTTCGAATTCTAGCTTTGTCACGTGCCACCATCGGATAGACAATCGGAAGTGCAAACACATTTTCTTTTAATAGTCCTTCGCTCAATGCTTTTGCTACTTTTGATTCACCCACTATTACTGGCGTGATTGGAGTTTCACTGAACCCTATATCAAATCCTAATGACTGTAATTCCTTTTTAAAATATCTCGTATTCTCCCATAATCGTTCTACATGTTCTGGTTCGCTTTGTAAGACTTCTATTGCAGCTAATTGGACAGCTGCCACTTGTGGAGGATGTGATGCTGTCAATAACCATGTTCTACTTTTATTATAAGCAAAATTAATCAATGAACGACTTCCGGAAATGTGACCGCCGATCGATCCTAATGCTTTGCTAAAGGTTCCCATCTCAACATGAACCTCTTTGTGGCTCAGATTGAAGTGGGAGACGATTCCTCTTCCTCCTTTTCCTAATACGCCCTCTCCATGGGCGTCATCGACGTAGATAAAGCCTCCATATTCTTCTCCCGCTCTTACAATATCTTTAAGAGGTGCTATATCACCATCCATGCTGAAAACTCCGTCTGTTACCACTAAAATACGACGTGCACCGTTTTTATCAGCTTCTTTTAATTGTTGCTCGAGATCGGAAATATCGTTGTGCTTATATACGTATCGTTTAGCTTTTGAAAGTCGGATTCCGTCGATAATACTGCCGTGATTAAGTTCATCTGAGATGATTGCATCTTCTTCGGACGGTGCAAGTTGTGGAATTAATCCAGAATTGACCATAAAACCGGTGGGATAGACCAGTGATGCTTCCGTTCCTTTGAATTCAGCTAATTTTTCTTCAACTTTGACATGAAGATCCATATTTCCGGCGATAGCACGGACGGATCCAGAACCAACGCCATGCGTTTCAACAGCTTTTTTCGCAGCTTCTTTAAGTTTGGGGTGATTACTGAGGTTGAGGTAGTTGTTACTGCATAGCATAAGAACTTTTTGTCCTTCGACAATGCACCATGGGGTTGAGGG
>WAPZ01000448.1 GCA_015520535.1 Candidatus Heimdallarchaeota archaeon | reverse complement strand
GCATCGAACGTCCGTTCTCCAGCGTACTACTAGTTTTCATAGAAAAATGCGTGGGCGTGTCGGATTATTGAAAGATAAGTGGTCGTTTCTTCATTTTTTTAAGTAAAAGTCTTTTTATTATGCCAGTTCCTGCTATTTTATTACTTTTTGTTTCAAAAAGTAAAAAGAAATAAAAAAATCGATCGAGTGGCATTTGTTTAGAGAAAGAAATGGCGTTCAATGTTTGTTACGATAATATCGTCGTCGTAACCATAATGCTATGATTCCTGTGGGTGCGCCGAGCGTCACTGTGAGGAAAGTCACGAGAACAATGTCCACATCGCGGAAGAAGGTATGTTCTTTCTGTAGGGGTGGTTTGTTGCTGGTCGGCGAGTAAAAGGTAAGGGTTGTGAATTCTAGGGCTATTTGCGGTGGAAGCTGATAGTGTGGTCTTGTACTTAGCGGAAAACGATCGTATAAGTCATCGTTTACGTTATCGGGCTCGCCGTCAAAAAAACGGTAGGGGCGGTCCGCGATCCCATTGTGATCTTCATCGGTCAGCCGTTCCAGATTTTGATACCAAAAGTTACCATGTGTGCCATTATTCCACTGCAATTCTTTGAGCACCCGATAGGTTCCCACGACATCGTCTTCATTCAAATTTCTCGCGTCAGTACCAAAGGTGTTATACCAGATCATGCCAGAATTGTTCCATGATTTCTCAAGTTCTGGGAAATCAGAAACACCGATGGCAAAACTGTTTTGTACAAAGGTATTTCCATACACCGTCACGTTATGAACTTCCTCTTCTATTATTATAGCGCCTTCGCTGGCATTGCGGATGAAGTTGCCTTCCACACGGACGTCTTGTGCATCCCAAAGCAAGATGCCCCAACTGTAACCAGTGAACGGGCTAAAATGTTCGATGGAATTATTTATAGCCAGTATTTGGTCTGAAAACATAATATTTATTGCTCCTATTAGTCTTGGTATCATGGCGAGGTCTGAGTTATTGCTCATTATGTTGTTTTGGATGATGGCAATATCAGTTGGCACGCTGTTGTTAGTCAACAAACGTAACCCTTCCAACCAATCTGCCCATGATACATGATCACCCCAATGCGTAACGTTAGAAAGGTCAATAAAGCTATAACCCGCTCTTATTCTATTATTAAAAGTGGTAATAGAATAATAATTGTTGAAAAAATTGTTGCGAAAAATTAACACATGAATGCTGCTCACCACGGATATGCCAGTCCGTATTGAATAAAAGGTGTTATTTTGAATAATGACCGGAACAGTCGAATTAACAAGGAACACTCCCCTACCAATAGCATAAGGTGGCCATAAATGGTAGTAATCCCAGTATCTGAAATAACTGTGGTAAAACACATTATTTTCAATCACGGCGGTATGGGTACCCGTAGTATTATAAAAAACTAAACTGGCGGTGTTGTTATAAAAACGAGAATTTCTTACGGTTACATTCCCGCTTTCCGTCCATATTCCTAAGCGGACCGGATAATACAGTTCGTCTAATTCTGAGGTAATTACGCCCATCCACTCTATGGTACTGTTGTCAATCACTAAGCGTGCTCCACGTTGCACATGAAGAAAATATTGATTAACAGGCAGAAAAGGAGTACTATTAAGCAGCGGTTCTATTAGTAGAATATCGAAGTATGTTAAATTTTTATTGCGCGCGGTTAGATAGGAGCGTTTAATCACTAATGTTCCATTATGTTTGACGAGTATCCTTACTGGCGGATTTCCTTGCTGTATTGGGCCAATAAATATTTCACTGTCCTCAATGATCAGAGTTCCGCCCGATGAGACCGTCACACTGTAATTCAGATTAATACGTTGCTGCCGCCACACGGTGGTGTTTCTAATCGTCAAACGAACGGGCGCAATCGGTTCCTCCCACGGTGCCGGTGGTGTCGGTAAATCACCGTTCTCATTGCCCTCATCTGCCACCGAAGTAGCGGCATGTACAGGGATTTGTCGTGAAAACATCGGAATAGGAATATTATCATTCTTTATACATTTTGTAAAATTTGAAGTAAACATATAAGGCATAAAGAATGGCTGACTGGGAAAGAACGGTGACTTGAAACTCTTATGTGGTAAAATCGGAATATGACGTATTGCGGCTGAAGGAACTAGGCGACTTCTACGACAGTCACTTTTACTACTATGGTCGGAGAACGTGTGGGTGTCATCCACGTGTTTCCTGAGAACAAGAACAGGCAGATTTCTATTGAAGTGCGCATTTGCAAATGGTAATGTCATCAGCGGGGTAAGAAGAAGAATGAGCACTAAACTAGCGTGGACATGAGACAAAAAGAATGAACAACGCGATTGTAGCGATGAAACAAAAGATTTTGTACTCTTTACTAGCAACGAAAAAAAAGGACGGGAAAACATATAATCTATCCTCCTTATCCCTTTAAGTAAGCGGTTTTTTATAGCAAAATTTACGTGGAAAAGCGTCAAATAAGGTGGTAAGGGGCAGAGAAAGTGCACTTCATTCGTTATACATGATTTTTCCGTTTCATGAGAGTATTTTTTTTCAATAAAAAGATTTTGGTAGCGGAAGATAATGATTTTGGGAGGTTTTTTCTCCCAATCCAAAACTGAGATGGATTTTTGTCATTTTCATCCTATGGCCACAGTTCTTCACCTTTCTTTTTAAACGGGGGAATGTCATAAAAATATCTATTTGTATTAGGAGTTAAAGTTTACGCAAAGCACTTATTTCAAAAATTGGTGTTGTTTTGAAATTTTTCTGTTTATAAAACAACAATGTGAGTATCGCGGGTAAGGTCAGATGCTTTTATAAAACATTTTATAT
>WAPZ01000447.1 GCA_015520535.1 Candidatus Heimdallarchaeota archaeon | reverse complement strand
GGATAAAAAGAACGGTTGTCTAAATCTATAAAAGAAAGTTTTGAAGATGGTTTTTTTTGCTACGTAATGCCAATCTAAAAGGAAGTATACTATTTCAACAAAATCTAACCATGTTTTGTTGATTGACTCATAGGC
The DNA here is from genome assembly GCA_015520535.1 of Candidatus Heimdallarchaeota archaeon. Lineage (GTDB taxonomy): Archaea > Asgardarchaeota > Heimdallarchaeia > Hodarchaeales > S146-22 > S146-22. The sequence goes on along the minus strand of WAPZ01000447.1, from coordinate 3,318 downwards.
ATCAGTTAGGAAAAGAAATATATCCCACATAAAGCGATGATAAAATGTGTATGGTGACGACTGTCTTAGTTGATTTTAGGTGAAATGGAGAGATCGGTAAATGTTTCGCGGGGAGCCGACAGCATATTGGACTGTCAACCTTGGATTTGCGTTTTTTCTTATTACACAACTCTATGGAATAGCAAATGCGAGATTAATTGTTTTACCGGGCAATACCATTGCTATTCATTATTATTTAGCGTTTTTTGGGTGGATTGGTTTTCTTATTATGGGTGCACAGTTGCAGTTTTTTCGTGCAATGGCTTCCGTACGCAAATATGAGCCCACTTTTTTACGGTTTTTATTTTTATTCACACTTTTGATAGGCATTGGCATATTGATTATGGTAGAATCATTGGAACTTAGGTTTTATTCGTTTATTGGCTTACTTGTTTATTTTTTAGGCGTGATAATTCATTTTTATTGGCTGTATCATTATCAACCAAAAAAGTATTTTAAATTGCCGTTGGATCATTTTTTTGTGGCACAAGCCTTTTTTTTATCGGGTGTGATAATTTTATTACTTAAATCTTTAGAAATAAGACCTTTTGTGTTTGTGGAAAGAAATATAGTCACTCACATTTTTGTTTTTGGCTGGATTACCATTACTTTGGAGGGTGCATTAATTAGAATTCTTCCAATGTTTGTTGGGAAGCGCATTGCGCCGTCACAGAAAAAAAGACTTAATTACCATCTGAGTTTCAGAATTCTGAGTTCATTATTGGTGATTCTTTCTTTTAGCAGTACATTTCAGTTTTTAACCGCAATAACAAGCCTTATCTGGTTTGGAATTTGGCTTTGGACACTTTATATTTTGGCAAAGAGTATCTTAACGACTAAGGGGACGCTTCAGCATTATGTAAGTTTGCTTTTTTTCCTTCCCGGTCTTTTTTGGTTTACTTTTGGCATGGTTGTGGGCATTTTTTTAGTTATCATCCCAAACATATCATTCTATTTGGTTATTAGGCGTTTACACATCCATTTTTCATTGTTAGCGGGTTTGTCACTGATTATGCTTGGTGCTTATCATCGTATCAATGCTTTTCAAACCTTCACTTTGTTATATACAGGAAAAACGACTGATAGAACTGAATTAATTTTGCTGAGAGAAAAAAGAATGTCATTTACCGCAATTGGCTTAAATTTGGGAGTACTCGTTGTACTCATTGGCTTTATCATCGACGATTTTACGCTTGTTGGTTTTGGCGGTCTTATCACCTTCATTTTTACGCTTGTATTTGGAACTTCCATCGGACAAAACATTCTCGAGTATTTGAAGAATAAAAAAGATGCTTTACCATATTATTTGAAACCAAGTGAAGCCACCAAACCGCGTACGAGGTGATGAATTATCCATGTCACAGAAAAAAGATGCCAACCAATTCGTGAAACTAAAGATTAACACAAAAGATGGGACAACAAAAAATGTGACAATTCCAATTACAGCTCAAAACGCTTCAATAAACTTGTCTTACAAAAGTATTACTGAAATTGATCTCCAACCGCTTAAAAATATCCAACAGCTAAAAGCTCTATTTCTAACGTCTAATCTTCTCACAACTATTGATCTTCAACCGCTTAAAGATCATCCCACACTAGAAACACTAGATCTTTCAAGTAATCGTTTGGAAAAGATTGACCTTTCACAACTTGGCGCGGCTAAAAGTCTCAAAAAAATTATGCTCAATGGAAACCGCCTTCACACCATTGATTTACAACCACTAAGAAATTTAGCCGCTCTTGAAGAATTATATCTTTCTCAAAATCTTCTTACAGAGATTGATCTTGACCCCTTAGGAGAATGCCCCAATTTTAAAGTTCTGTCGCTTTCATACAATAAACTCTCGAAAATAGATCTTTCTCCACTAAAACATTGTCGGCACCTTCAAAAACTCTTTCTTAATCATAACAACCTCAAAATGATCGATTTAACAGCATTGTCGCAATCATACGATCTAGAAGCACTATATCTGCACAATAATTCGTTATCTGCTATCAATTTGCAACCACTTTCTCACGCAAAGAACCTAAAAAAACTTTCGCTTTCTAATAATCACTTAACCACGATAGATCTTTCTCCACTAACAGAATGCAGGGCACTAGAAGAACTTTATCTTCAACATAATAGACTCAAAGAAATCGATCTGAGTCCACTTAAAAATTGCACTAAATTACAACGCCTCCATCTTGAAAATAATAACTTTGAAAATATTGAGCCAGAAATACTTAGAAGTCTTTCACTGTTAAAAGAATTTGTTTATTAACGTAAATACTGCAAACTCTTCAATTTTTAAGTTTTCGTTAGAACATTTTTCTTTTTTTCACATACAAGAAAAAAATAAAAATAAAATTAAGGAATAAAGAAAAAGGAAGGATTTACCATGCATCGACAGAAGTCGGTGCTCTTCCATTTTGTTGTACGAAATAGTTATACCGCTCTGCTAACTTGTAGGCATCATATATCGCCCAAATCCAGATAAAAAAGCCGATAATGATCCCAATGATGGTAAAAAATAAGATAATTTGGACAACTAAAATGGCTAAGCCACGACCAACTTTTCCGACATACATCTGACCCAAGCCAGATAAGAAAAATGAAAGTATGGCGGCGATAGCGGGATCTTTTCGTGGGAGATTGACATAACCAGGTTGTGGCGCCGCTTGTGTGGGTGGCATACCGGTAGTCGCTGGTGGAGTGTACGAACTGGGTGTGGAAGCTGTAGGAGATGCAGCAGCTGATGCTGCAGTAGAGATACGCGTGCCACACGAAGTGCAAAATATTGAATCGTCGGGAATTTGAGTTCCACAATTTGGACAATACATTTTTGCTTTCACTCTCGCTTTTTTCTTTTATATTACTTAAACTTCTTTGATTTTCTTTATTTTTAAATTAAAATATAGACACCTCTATTTTTAAGCATGTATTAACTATAGTGTGTCATTCATCGAGTTTTTTTCTCTTTTTTTGTAAATAGAAGTGCCTAAATTTTTTGTATTTCGCATTTAACAGCGTTTAAGATGGTAGTTGGTTAGATGTTTGACGCTGTCATTTTTATATTGACCAAATGAATAATCCTTCAATGTATATATAAAAATGTCGTTTAACGAAGTTTCCGAAGGTTGCGAACACCTGGCAAAAATAGAGTTGGTGGGAGAGAAACTAACGTTTGCACATATTGTTGGGAATAATATTTGAAAAAGCATTAGTTTTATTATAATAAAGATTTTAATGACAAGTAACATTTTCATTCAAAAAAATTTGCGGATTATGGTGGAAGT
>WAPZ01000446.1 GCA_015520535.1 Candidatus Heimdallarchaeota archaeon | reverse complement strand
GCTTTGAAGCCATCGATAAGCGTTTTGAAGAAAATGACAAACGCTTTCAACAACTCATCACGGACATGAACCGACGCTTCGAAGAAAATGACAAACGCTTTCAACAACTCATCACGGACATGAACCGACGCTTTGAAGCCATCGATAAGCGTTTTGAAGAAAATGACAAACGCTTCCAGCAACTCATCACCAATATGAATCAACGATTTGAGAAATTAATCACAGAAATGAATCAGCGATTTGAAAAAGTTGATGAACGTTTTGAGGTTTTAGAATACCGCACGATGAGAATGGAAGCGGCTATTGGCTCCTTATCAGGTTCTGCTGGCATAAATATGGAACGCTTAATACTGAAAATCATGAAAAAGGCTTTAGAACTCAGAAATATTGATATTGAAAAAGTCGAAAAGTTTGGAATGTGGGACAAGGACGGAAAACTGCTTAAGCATAAAGGTAAAGTCACTTTTGATGACTACTTTCATAACAGCGAACATATACTAATGGAAATCAAGTTTACTGCCCGAGAATCTGATGTTATCTGGTTTTCACAACGTTGCGATTTCTTTGAAAGCGAATCCGGTATTAAACCAAAACGACTGTTAGTTGCAGTAAATGTGCGTCCTGATGTGATAACTTTATGTAAAAACCTCGGTATAGAACTCATTTATGAAAATATTCAGCATGAACCATAGTGATGAATATAATAAATTTGTGCTAAGTATTAGGAATGTCCCTTAACATGCCAATGGATCCTCAAATGAGTTTTAGAGGATTTCGCTATCGAGGGGATAAGAATCCTCATGTATGGGCATTGCATTCTATTCAGATGCGGCAACACAAGTAGTTAAAGCGCCAATAAAGGCGTGGGAATATCCTTTTTCAGTCTTCGTTTGCCATTATGACTAGGAAATAACGCATTGAAGTTTTTACTTAACGTTTTTTATGCTACTGATACCCTTTCAACAAACATCAAGACTTCGATGAAGAGTTCACAGGTGCAGAAGGTCGAATTTCTTTGAGTGCTGCGTCAAAGTGGCGTTGTTCAATTTTAAGATTGTCTAATAGTTCAGGGGGTAATACATCTTGATCCGGATCAATTTTCCCAAGGAGTTCTTGCAAACATTTTATAGTGGCTTTTCGAACCAATGCAGCCAAATCAGCACCAACAAAGCCCGGAGTGTTTTCGGCCAATTCATTTAAATTGACGTCTTCAATGCCAGGTATCCGTCTCGTAAGAATTTGCAAAATTTCTCTTCTGTCGCTCTTGTCGGGAACGTCAATTTCAATTTCAATTTCAAATCTGCCGGGTCTTCGAAGTTCGGGGTCGATAGCTTCAAGTTGAGGGGTTTCGCCAATTACAATTACCCGGTCATGTCCTTCCAAGTCATCCATCAAGGCTAAGATTTGTGCTAACACTCGACGCTCAACTTCTCCCTTTTTTTGAGGAGCAATTACATTTAAATCTTCAATAAGAATAATACTTGGTGCGTTTTCTTTGGCATCTTCGTAAATGTCATTCAAGAGCGTTTCCGTTTTATTGTAAAATGTTGTGATTAGTGCATATCCCTGAATTTGAATTAAATAGGCATCAATCTTATTTGCCACGGCACGTGTGATTAACGTCTTACCGCTACCCGGCGGTCCATATAAAAGTACGCCTTTTGGTGGATCAACTCCCCATTTGTTGAAAAGTTGCGGATGTTTGAGTGGAAGTTCCACCGCGGCACGCATTTTCTGAATGATATCCCGTAATCCTCTAATATCTTCGTACGTCACGGTAGAAGTGTCAAATTCTGCATCGATTACCGGTTTTTTAGAGACATTCAATCGCGTCGTCTCAGTGACAAGAACAATATCTCCCGGCAAAGTTGTCTTTACAATAAATGGAATGTTTTTCCTCAAAACAGGGATTAAAATGGTATCACCGACCGTTAATGGATGTCCCAGCAGTTTACGCTTAACATAGGTTTCAAAACCATAATCAGTAGTAATACGTTTTGTTGGAGCAATATTCACCTCTTTTGCAACATTTACATGCGGACATTTTCGGACACGAACGCTTTCTCCTAGAGAAACTCCAGCGTTTCTTCTAATAATGGGATCTAGACGAATGATATCTGCATCTTGGTCTTCAATATATGCCGGCCATACAATGACACCCGTTTTCTTTTTGCCTATAATTTCCACGACGTCTCCGGTATTAACTCCAATTTTTTTCATAGCAGAATCATTGATCCGAACTTTACCGCGGCCAAAATCACGTTGGCGTGCTTCTTCTACTCTTAAAATAACTTCGCCCATGATATTATCACGCTTTTTCATTATATAGATTTTCATTATCTAGATAATAT
>WAPZ01000445.1 GCA_015520535.1 Candidatus Heimdallarchaeota archaeon | reverse complement strand
GAATAGTATGTTTATAAAAATACCGTCTATTTGTTTATTTACTAGTGGTAATTCAAAAAAATTGTACGTGGCTGATATTTTTTTAAGCTAATGGTGAATAAAGGGTACTGTGCTGTTTATTGTTCCAGAGAAAAGAAAAAAGAGAATCGTTTAAATTGAAGGCGCTTTTTAATCGTTTACTATAGTTGAAAAGAAAATGTGGTTTGATTGTGGGTTAAAAATTCAGAGATCTTTTAATGAGTTCAATGGTTTCATTTATTTGCTGAGTTACAAGGTCTTGCGGCCATTGGAGGTTTTTGACAAGAAAGTTTCCGATGTTTTTAGTGGCGTCGATGCCGTTTCCGTGGTAGGCTAGATGCGTGCGTCTCCAGACAAAGTCCGTGATAGTAAACATGTGTTCTTCTTTTAAGGCTAGTATGAGTTCGGCATAGATGTAATAATCATTGGGGACGATTCGATTTTTTGATTCGGGGTTTTCTTTGATTATTTCAAGGATTTTTGTGTATCTTGTACCATAGGTGTTTGTGAGGTGTTTTGCGATGTCTTCGTCGAGGTTATAAGGTGGTTCTATTAGTGTGGGGAGTTGTTGCTGTTGCCAGGTGTCAAAATCGAGGGGTATATTGCCGCCGACAAGTGGGGTATGGGCGGTGCGGCATTTTTGTGGTTTGGGGATGGGTTTGAATTTTTTGACGATGATGTCGACGACGCGTTTTGCCATTTTGCGGTAGGTGGTGTATTTTCCGCCACCAATAGAGATAAAGCCGTCTTTGGTGACAAAGATTTTATCTTCGCGTGAGATATCGGCGGTTCTTTTTTTTGGGCTATAGATGAGGGCGCGTACACCGGCAATGGTGCAGAGAATGTCTTTTTTAGAGAGTTCAATGGCATAGTATTTTTTGAGGTTTCGTAACAGATAGTCGACGTCGTCGGAGTCAGCAAAGACGTGATCGGGATCTTTGTCATAATGGGTGTCGGTGGTGCCGATTAAGGTGTAGTGTTCGTTCCATGGGAGGACAAACATGATTCGTTTATCTTCAGTTGGGAGGGTTACTGCAATATTTTCGGTGGACAGTCGCGGGACGAAGAGGTGTATGCCTTTGCTAAGGACAATTTTTTGTGGTTCTTGTGGGTTTTTCAGATGTAGAATGTTGTCGAGCCATGGTCCCGTGGCGTTTACGATAATTTTTCCTTTAACTGTAAATTCGGTGTTAATGATATGGTCTTTTACGGTGACGGTATAGAGGTGGTTTTCGGGATGGTGTTGGAGGGCGATGACTTCGGCATAGCTGAGGGTTTCGGCGCCGTGTTGTGAAGCGGAGAGGATATTTTCTAGGCAAAGTCGAGCGTCGTCCATTTGAAGGTCATAATATAATCCGGCGCCTTTAAGTCCTTCCTTACGTAGTTCGGGTGCTAATTCCAAGGCTTTTTTTGCGTTAACAAATTTATGGCGTTTGACGTTACGAAATGAGGCGAGGGCGTCATAAAGGAGGAGTCCGAGCCGCAGTTCGATTTTTCGAGGTTTTTCACCTTTATAGATGGGAATTAAGAACATGAGGGGATGGACTAGGTGAGGTGCGATTCGTCGGACGGTTCGTCTTTCAGAACAAGCCTCGTGAACCAATCTAAATTCTTTGTGTTCTAAATATCGGAGACCCCCGTGGATTAGTTTTGAGCTTTTACTACTGGTTCCATAGGCAAAGTCATTTTTTTCAAAGAGGGCGACCGACATTCCACGGAGTGTGGCATCCCATGCGATTCCGGCACCCGTAATTCCGCCACCAATTACGATAACATCAAACACTTTATCTTTCATCGCGTTGATTTTGGCTTCACGTTTCTTTTGTATGGCTGAAAAAGAAAGTTCTTGAGCAATATTTTCCATTTTGTTCCCATCCGGTTAACTTGAGTCAGTTACAGTTGTACTTTTTCTCTTCAAATGACCTTTTCTATTTCTCACTAAGGCAAATTATTTTGTCTGGAGTGGTGTTTGCACTAAAATGTCAGTCCCGTACTAGTATGAAGTAAGAATATTAAAAAAGATAAATTCCCGTGTATTCATAGAAAAAAGAGAATTGTGAAGGGAGCGATGAAAAACCTCAAAATTGGGACAATTGCCAGTCATAGTGCCTTGAATATTTTATCGGGAGCGAAAGCTGAAGGTATCACCTCCGTTTTATATTGTAAGGCGGATCGAGAGTCGTTTTATCGGCAATGGAATGTAGCTGACGAAATCATAACGTTGGATTCTTATGCGGAGTTGTTTGATCTGGATACAAGTGAGGTAATCATGATTCCGCATGGTTCTTTTGTTGCTTATTTGCCGATAGACCGTTTAGTAAAATCTGATATTAAGTTATTTGGCAGCAAAAAATTATTGGAATGGGAATCGGATCGTAAACTGAAGGATCAGCTTATGAAAACTGCGAAACTTCCCGTGCCAAAGGAATTTGACAGTTGGGAAGATGTAGATCGTCCCGTGATCATCAAATATTATGGTGCTGAAGGTGGAAAAGGGTATTTTGTTGCGCAAAATCGTGATGAGATAAAGCAAAAGGCTGATTTTTCGCGTAAATTTTCCATTCAAGAGTATATTGTAGGAACTAAAGTGTATGTGACGTTTTTTCAATCATATCTTTATGAGAGGACGGAATTATTTGGTGCAGATATCCGTTATGAGACCGATATCGATGCAAAGTTGCGTTTTACAGCTGATCCCACTTTCACAATTGTAGGGAATATTCCGGTGGTGCTACGCGAAAGTTTACTGATACCGTATCAAAAAATGGCAGAGAATTTTGTGGCTGCGGCTGAAAGTTTGTTGAATGAACGTATACCCGGGCCTTTTTGTTTAGAAAGCATAATAGATCGTAATCTCAATATTTATGTGTTTGAATTTTCGGGACGGATTGTTGCGGGCACCAATGTAATGATTCCAAGTTCTCCTTATAGTTATATTTTCCACGGGGAGCATATGTGGATGGGACGCCGGATTGCACGGGAGATTAAACAAGCCAATGAAAGAGGCCTCTTAGAAGAGCTTATTTCTTAACATACGTGCAATCATTAGAAGGCGATTTCCAAAGATGAATTTGTCGTTCTCCTTTTAATTATAACATATGAGATAATGAAGGTTTGAGGAAAGATTATGACCGGTAAGAAGCGTTTTACAGCTATAATATTTGATTGTGACGGCGTTTTGGTTGATTCTGAGCCGTTCAGCTGTGGTGCCTGGAATGTAGTTTTTGAAAAGGAATATCATATAGATATTGGAAGCGATTACACGGAAATTTTGGGAAAAAATGCTGAAGATACGGCGATTTATTATTTGAAAAGATTTAAGCTTCCCTATGATGACCGCACTATTGCACGACTTTGTGAATTAAAAGAAAAAGCATATTTTATGCTTGCAAAAGGCAAACTTAAACCGATAGATGGGGTAGAAGTTTTTATTAAGAAAGTTCTTCAAAAAAATATTAAATTGGCGGTAGCTTCTTCGGGAACACAAGAAAAAATTCGGTTTAATCTGAAGGAAGCTGGTTTATTGCAGTATTTTTCGGTGATTGTTGGAAGTGATGGTGCCATTAGAGGAAAGCCTTTTCCCGACGTGTTTTTGACGGCAGCTGAAAAATTAAAAGTGCCACCGGCAAACATTGTGGTAATAGAAGACACACCGAATGGCATCATTGCTGCCAAAAGAGCTGGCATGTTCACAATTGGGATTACTACCACTTTTTCAGAAAAAAAATTAAAAGAAGTCAGACCAGCACCAGATATGGTGGTAACTCATTTTACGGAAATTCCGTTGGCCACGTTATTTTAATAGTAGAGTGGCGGATTGATTAGTGGATCAATTAATTAATTGAATGAGATGATTTTGGTTTGGCGGGTTAGGTTGGGTGAACTTCTGTATTCATTCTGTTAAATTTAATTTTTGGTAATTTCGGATGAGTGAAGCACGTTCTTTCCATAAGCTGATGAAGTTGTTCAAGTCTTCTTGAATTTCTTCAGCTTTTGCAGTACTATCCGAAAGAAGTCCCGATTCCATGGCGTCATTGAAGGCAATAATTTTTTCTTTCAGTTGTGCAATTTTGCTGAGAATATCAAATTCAATGCGATAGAGTAATGAAAGGTCAAATTCTACCAGTTTAGGGACGTCAAAAAAGGTAGAAATCCCATAGTCCGTCTTTTCTAGGGTGATTTTTGCTTGTTTGAGGTTTTGAACGATGCCATCAAGATCACTCCAAATGGTGATCATTTGGCTCATAATTGCGGCTTCTTGAATTTCACGGACCAAATCTAAGGCATCAGTTAATTTGTCTTGTAAATATTTGACAAAAGCATTATTAGTATCGACACGATCTTTAGGTTTATCGTAACCTTTGTAACCTTTAATCATCTTTTTTAATTCTTTTTTTTGCTTCTTAAGTGTTTGTGTATCAACAGCAGCCATTATTTGTCACCCGTGTTTTTTCTTTAGCATATAAAAAAGAAGGAAGGGCATGATGAGAGCTGATGATGGTGGAGCAAGCAACACAATCACCAAGCGCTCCCTTCTTTTGAGAGACAGTTTTTTATTTAAATTTAAAGGCATGATACTTTATGATGGGGTTATTTTATTTATCAGCGTTTTTCGTTTGTTTATTTCATTGGTTTCGTCCGTTTATTAATTAATTTCTTCATTCCGTTCCGGCAGCACCAGCGGGAGTTCCGCCTTCGGGGGTTGTCGGAGTTTCTGTGCCACGATCAAAATCGACCATTACGTCAACGGTCTCAATGTGTCGTGTGGCGAGTTCTTCACGATAGGGGCGAGCACTTACGTATTGTAAGAACATTCCGGCCACTATAAAGATCAATGCAATGTCGACGGCAAAGACCGTCCGGAATTCAGGTTCATGAACCTCTAGACTTGATAATAGTTGTGGAAACGTCAATTCATACCCAAGTGCTGATAATATACCGACGGGCTCAAGGATTACATACGCTAAGACGACGACAATGATTAAACGGATGGCAACGGTTGGTATCATTCTCATGACGACCTTAGTCATATCTGGTAATGCGGTTTTAGCGGTTAATTTGTTGGTTACTTGATTGTCGATAGCCATCAAGTTTGAAAGATACGTTTGAAGACGCATGGTTGATTTAACATCCATATCTTGGAGATAGCCGCGTTTAAACAATTTTCTTTCTACAATTTCACGTAGATACGACGCTGAAAGGAGATCATGTTTTGTGCTGCTTGTACCAAAAGATTGAACGGTTGCTTGAACTTTTTCTCGTTCTGCGGTATCAATCTGTGGTTTGAAGGTTCTTATTCGTTCGACGTGCTGTGCGATTCGGCGTTCTCTTTCAACCATTGGATCTAAAATATTGAGGACATAAGAAGTTTGAAAGGCTACTTCCAAGAGAATATACAGGCTGAAGCCGACCATGAAAATGGGGCTGAGAAGCATTGAGACGAGAGAGCTTGTGTCCACCACTTCACTGATTAATAAATGGTCGGTGAGTGCCGCCACAGCAATTAAGGCTTGAAATGAAAGAAATGAAAGGCTAGCAAATTTTGCTTCACCACGACGTAAAAATCCGATGGCTGAAATAAAAGCAATGGGTAAAAGTATATAGATTATTATAGCGCCAATACCATTTCCTAAATCCGTAACCACAGCAAAAGGATCGCTAGCGATTTTAGCCTCAATATCGGCGGGATAGGGAAAGGTGTATTTTGCTAAATTGGGAATGCTTGATAGGACACTAAAATTGGAAGGCACGAGAAGAAGTTCCGCAAACAAGCCTATTAAGGGAATGGCAACTAAAATGTTATAAAGTGAACTAATCAAGGTCATTACTAAACTAATCACGACAGACGAGCCTAAGGATACAATGTAATAACAAGCAAGAACGAAATATCCAATCAACGTCAATACTTGGTTAAAATCGGCTAATTTTACAAAGTCGATGGCGGGGACTATAAATATGGCAAAGACGAAGATAAACAAAAATAAATAGGCTAAACGAAACCCCAATGTAATGTTCTGAGTTGCCATTGTATTCTTT
>WAPZ01000444.1 GCA_015520535.1 Candidatus Heimdallarchaeota archaeon | reverse complement strand
ATCGTATATCTCACCGAAACGGGAAACCAAGCACTTGAAACTTTGTCGCAGCACCATGAGTACATACGAATCCTTTACCTACGAGCAAGAAACAAACGACTGCGCGAGTTCTTATCCTTCATAGAAACGTTCGTAATTGATTCAACCACCCTAATTAATACAAAAAAACCAATTTCACAATAAGTACCCCTATAAACGATTTCATTATTAGAAAAAGCGACATTAATTTCAATTCCATTACAATAGAACGTTAGTATTTCATATCCTCCAAAATTAATTCACTAATTACGTTCGTTTGATATATTTTATTCCGTTTCGGATAATTCATCAATTACTAAGGAATGAGGGTTTTTTTTCTAATTTTTCTATTATTTCATTTACCGCATAAATAGCAGCCACAAAAAAGAGCGGAATAGCAATAACTATCGTCTCTACTAAGAAGAGGAAACCAATCAAGCGAAAAATGTCTTCACTACCTTGATAAATAGCCTCCTCGTCTCGAATCTGTGAGGACTTATTGCTAATTTTTGGCAAAAATGGCCAATTTGGATTACGTTCAAGAACGTAATATTTTTGAGCCACGGAAGACTTCCATTTATAAGGACCAGAGCCGACCGGAACTGAATTAGAATATAAAGATGGATTTTTGAATTTGTCCCATATGTGTTTTGGATGAATTGGCACTAACGTGTTTAAATATTCAAAATAACTGTGCGAAAGTGAATAAATTTTTACGGTTAAATTGTCCGGCGTTTCAATCCAATCAGGGTCTATAGAACCACCCTCATCAACAAGATATTGAAGATAATTAAATGATTGTGTCTTGCGAATCAATTGAAACGTGAATTTGACGTCGGCACTGGTGAGATTTACTTGATCATGAAAAACTAAATTGGGATGCAATTTAAAACTCAATTCTTGAACAAGAACATCTAACGTGGTATCTTGTTTGAAAACATGATTCTTAAGCACAGTACCATTGACTAAAACGATTTTAGTATAATTTATTGGTGTATCCGTTATTGGGTTTTTAGCTTTGAATGTTAATGTTTTTTTGACGATCCGTCCAAAATTCATGCTATCAGCGAGCCAGCCGATTGGTTTTAGATCGTCGGGTGTCCATTTCCATAGTGTATCGTAAATTAATTGGAGAATCGGTGATTCAGGTCCGTAACTCTCCCAAATGTTAAACGACCCGAAGCTGTGAATACTTTGAACTAATTTATTACCGAGTTTTCTTTGTCCCTTAGGATAAACCTTTACCCAACTCCAGTAACTGTTCGTTCCCACACCAGTTTCGGTAATCCAACCGTCTAATTTGCTAGTACGGTATAATGAAAGCAAAAAATTATTGTATAGAACAACAAGGGGTTGTTCCTCCCATAAAATCACTTGTGCTCGATAGTTCGCTTCCTCTACTTCCGTGAGATTAGAACTGGTCAATATTGTTTCTACTAACGAATCATATGTCGAGTTAGACCAGTGCCACAGCTCTTTATTGAGTGGTCTATTAGACATTAACAGTTTCAAAAATAGCGGTGTGGGTTTCAGTAGCGTAAATGAAAAAAAAATTGCATTACTACTATTAAAAGGCTCAGAAATAGGAAGCAAGAACCACGACGGTGGGGGATCGACCGGCGAAACATTTATTCCAAGACTCAAAAAGGCACTTTTGACATAAGAAAATAGTTTTCCTTGGTACATCATAATTTTTAAGACAATCTTATCGTCATCCACCCATACGCTTGTATCGTTTGTAAAGTCGGAAGGAAGACCCCCATAAGTTTGTAGAGGTATTTTTCCTTTCATATTTGCAGCAGTAGCATCATCTATACCTTGTACTTTGAGAAAACTCCGTAAATTGAAGGGTGAGTCAGTCCCGTTATAATATTCACGGTAACCATCGCCGTCAATGTCATAAAAGCTTTCTTCTAGCAGAGTGAGGTTACCTTCTTGGACGTTAGGGGCGTAATATGTTGGTGGCTTTTGAATGCCATATTGAGCGTAGGTGGCGTTGGGGTGTTCAATGGACCAGTAGCCGACACCCGGAACAATAAGACTGTCAGCTGGCCTTGAATAGTTTGCAAAAACATCTTCTTGAATTTTGTTTTTGTCCAAAGCCCAAGCAAATGCTTGCCGTAATGCACGACTAGAAGTGGGAAATTTTTGAGTGTCGAAAGAGAGAAGACCAAAACTGCGACTGGGCGTCTTACCTAACTGAATATTTGGATTTGTAAGAAGAGTTTTATCTTCCATTATATATTGTCGGGAAACTGAATGGCCTATAATATCAATCAGTCCTCTCTTTAAGGCTAAAATTTCGTCATTATCTGATTGAAATGCAATAAAAGATATTTCATCCACATAGCCAGTGTTTTCACGCCACTTTCCTTGCGAAGTTATATCATCAAAAAGATCATTTAAAATAGATTGGGTTGTCTCTACAATTGATGGGGGGATTAATAGTACTAAAAGAATAACACCAAATATCATCAATCGCAATGAGGGGAGTGTGCGAACAGCTCTCATTGAATTACGCCCTTTACCATCGAAATACGTCTTCTTTTCAGATGGGAATTTGCACTAACAAATTTAAAAAAATTTTGTTTGCTGCAAACAGTCGTTCTACAAGTAAAAAGTATCCTAAACAAAAGTCACATCTGATACAAATAGAAAACATGCTTCCAATAAACGGTTATATAATGAGGAGAGCATTAAGATATAT
>WAPZ01000443.1 GCA_015520535.1 Candidatus Heimdallarchaeota archaeon | reverse complement strand
ATGATGTCGAGTTTTCGGTCATGGACAAGCCAAACATCAAGCAAATGTTATGGCGGGCAAGCTCAAAAGACTATGGTGAGCTATTAGGGGCAATATCCCTAATCAGAAATATCGCTAATTCGCCCTGAGATCGATTCTCAGAGCATTTCTCCGTAAATGAGATATAAGTACTTATCTAATTGAGAAATGCGCTTAGAATCCGTCTGAGGCGCTCAAACAAAACAATGGAGGTGCTATTATGAGCAAGTCGGCTTTACTCAAGGCCAAGCAGTTTGTTGAAGAAGAAATCAAGCCGTTTGCGGATGCAAGGTCTGGTACCATTGCCATGGATTTGGTGTTACAGAAAGAACTTGATTTGGGCCAAGAGCCTGACCAGAAGATTGCATCGAATGGGAAATATGTTTTTGTTTGGAGAGAAGAGAGAGTTAATGGTAAATTGCGTGGTGAAATTTCTGTTTACAAAAAAATTAAACTTGTATCAATTAGCTTGGAGTAGATTATGGAAATCAAAATCCATAAGTGTGAGCCAAATTTGAGTTACTTGCTTGAAACAGAAAGAAAAATACTGGAGTTTCTTGACAAGTTTAAGAAATATCCAAAGAGAAAAAACAAACTATTAAAAAAGCTATATGCAGTAAGAGTGCAAATAAAGAGACACAAATTATATTTAAAACAAAATGCGGAGAAATAGAGATGGAAAACAAGAGTATTTTATGGGACAATTACTTGCAATCTGCAATTGATACAGCAAAACATGTATTGCAAGAGAAATCTGGCGACAAACAAAAACAAGAAATGGCGCAAAAGATTATTACGCTTGTATCATGGATTAAAGAAACTCCGCAGTATAATTTTTATGTAAAACAGAAATCAGGACAAAGTAGTACATCGCCAGAAATGTTTGATATTTTAGTTGAATTGTACAGTCTTTGTCTTGGATTGTTTAAGCTATCGGCCGATGCAAGATCGGAGATTCTATCAGATGGAAAACATTTAAGTGAAGTTGCAAACTTGGAGTGCATTGCAAGGCTTTTGATGCAAACGATTATTGCGATTGGTGAAAAAGTTGGTATCGATAAATCAGAAATCGTTGAAGCAGCTTAGGAGTAAGTAGCGCCATGAACAAATATCACGAAAACACAGAATCAAATTACACTAAGCGTGATTTCTGGTTTTTGCTATTTTATATTATATTTATTGTTGTTCTTGCCGGATTTATTGAATTATCTATTGCACAAACAAAACAAAGTGGTATTTATCTAAAATGGGATCCAAACCCAGAACAGGACAGCGTTAAAAGTTATATTGTTTATTATTATGGCGATAGCGCTGAATACAAAAAACTTGCGGTTACATCGGACACGTTTTATAATATATCAGAATTAATTGCTAATGGATACAGAACAGTTGCTGTCGCAGCCGTAAATAACTACAATATCGAATCTGAATTAACTGAAATTGTTGCTGATTTTATTCCAAGGCGACCGGTCATTTTAAAAATCAATGGAAATACAGTATCAACAAAAGACACAGTTATTATATCAGATTCAACCATGTCAATCACTATATTGCAAGACTTAAGAGATGTTGCGGATTCAACAAAGTATATATCGCCGGACTCGCTTGAATGGGAATTTTATTTTGACGATCCGCCCGACTGGGGAAGTGGCGATAGACGATCACTTATTTTGTCGAGAGCAAAATACTCTGGTGAAATTGTGTTAAGCAATCGGAAGATATATATGTTTACAGTAAGAGCAAAACACGGTGTTTCATGGTCAAGCCCAGCATTTTTTGTCTATGTTTATGTTGATATATTTGAACCACAAAAAATTGTAGAAATTAAATTTATTATCAAAATAAATTAATAAGGAGATTCTATTATGGAAGAATGGGAATACTTTGTAAAAAAGCCAGTAAAAGTTCAAGCAAAACAATGGTTTAATTATAGCGATATTCCTCATATTGTAAAATCTTATCTTGAAATAGATCAAAAAAAGATTGGAAAATCAGATAAAGTATGTAATAACTGCGGTTTAGAGATGTGCAAGCATGGTTTTGTCGAAACATTTGAAGGCTTGCACATAGTTTGCCCGGGAGATTGGATTGTAAAAGGCATAAAAGGAAAGTACTATCCAGTCAAGCCCGATATTTTCTATGCCACCTACGAAAAAGTGAAAAAATAAAAAATGCTTGCCTATAATAAAAATTTTGTTATATTATAGGCAAGCACACGCACTCACACACGCAGCCCCATAATGCTTATTGCATGTGGGGCGTTTTTATTTTTAGTCTATCGCTTTAAGTCCTTGTTCTATTCCGTATTCACGCAGGATTCTCCTGTCTTTCTCTTTCATCAATCTGTTATTCATGTTCTCAATGCTTTGATCCGTTTTTGCAAGATACGTCATTCCAATAAATGGCAAATTCTTTAAAAGTGGACGATACTCGCCTCTCTCAATTGCCGATCGCAAACCTTTTTGTAGATCATCCAAGGCGCCAACGGTTGGGCCGCCAATAAATTCCGGCAAGTTATTCCACTGAACAACATTAAACATATCACCAATTAAACCCATTGTTGCTGCTGCCATAATCATCTCGAAAAACTCCTCAGCCGCAGACCAGCTCGTCTTGTCTGCATAAATTCCTTTTACGCCAGACATAAGCCAGAACAAAGCTGTGCCGGTCATATAGCCAGCTCCAAGAAACGCAAGTAACGGCTTTGGAGTGCCCTCTTTGAAACCGGACGTGAAGTACTTCAAAAACGGTTTTACGCCTTCATCTTTGAACAGCTTTGCCATATTAATGCTAAACACTTTAAATTGATAAACTATCTTACCAAGGGGAGTGCTTGCAAAGAAAGGCACTTTGTGCAAACCGCCTCTAAACTGTGTAATCTCAGCCATTCCCCATCCTGCACGCTCCAACTGTTCAAGCGTCAAGGCGTCTTGCGTTTTGATAATTCTATCAAGTTCTTCATCTGTTACGCCAAGCACTTTTTTCATGTCTTCACGAATCAATTTCTTGATTCGATCACTGGCTTTTGTAATGCCCTTGAGAATATCAAATCCTTCTTTTGCATATAATGCGCCCATATTTGCGCTAAACATCACGTTAAATTTCTCTGTTGCTGTAAATCCGGTATAACGCAAAAAGTTTTTCGCAAAGCGACCAGTAGCACCACCTTCTGATATTGCAAGAACATCTTTTAGAATTTGGTTTGCTGACACACCAGCTTGCTCGGCAAACCATCTGCCAATCGTGACACGTCTCCCATTCTCAAGAACAATTTCCTCGCCGCCTTCTCTAAATATCGATGCAATTGTTCTGTAAATCATGGATATTTGTTTTTTCATGTTTACTTTCGCAGTAAATGGCAAAACAGTCATAAACACCTGAAACAGGTTTGGTACAGATGCAAATGCAAGATTGCGCATAATCATTAAGTTTCGCACAACGTTGGATATATCTGTCAGCCTCTCATGCCCCTCAAGCCCACGCAATCTTGTATCGACATCACGTATGAAGTCACGTTTCCATGGATCAGGCTCATCAAGAATGAGTTCATCTATTGTTTTCCAATCTCCACCAAATATTCTTTTGCCAAACTCTTTGTTCGAGAAATACTTTGCATCAAGATATAAACGTTCTGCACTGGCGGTGTATTTATAAAGCGCATCTTTTAAAGCGTTTTTGATGCGATCTGGCGAATAATAATCAGGATCACCAAGCCAGCCTTCTGCGTTAACGATCCGTTTATATTGTACATTTGGCTCAAAAACTCTCCTTCTACCACGAACAAGTGAGTCTATATATTCTCTGACTTTTAATGTGTTGTTATTGAAATCTCTCATTAATGAATTGAAAAATCTCTTATATTTTTCAGACTGTTTCAATTCATCAAAATCAAAATTGTGAGGAAAAAAGTTTTCTATTCTCTCAAGTGGTGCTTCTTTGTTTGTTAATGGGTCTTTTCCTTTTATACCAGCCTCAGTTAATCTATCAAAGTAATAGTTAAAGTACTCATCAAACTTTTCT
>WAPZ01000442.1 GCA_015520535.1 Candidatus Heimdallarchaeota archaeon | reverse complement strand
AGCTTAAGCTAACTAAAACTCAGTTTTCGTAGCCACAGAAGGAATTTACAAAAATTTTCAAAATTTTAGAAAAAAATGTAATTAGTGTTATTTCTAAAAAAAATCCAACATTCGGGGATTGGTGTAAGAAAACACGGAATCAAGAAAAGAAAGAATGTGTGGATCATTAACCTTGACATTCTCTAAAAATGGGAGTGCTTCAGAGAATTTGGGGTAAAGCCCAAGAACGAGATTCGAAAAAATGTCGATTGGAAGGTTTATTTGACTTTTCTTTTCGGTTTTATTATGTTTTTGGACCATAATTTTGGAATTGGAGATCCTAAATGCCCAAATCCCATCGTTCCATGGAGCTGTGTTATCTATAATTGTTATATAAAATTCTTGCTCATTAAAATCGCCTATAGTTGAAAAAGAGATGTCATTAAAGAAGGAAAAAAGATGTTTAACGTCTACTACGCGAAACATGAATGATGGCTCTAATTTTAGCACAACACTAGAAGCATCTCCGGTAATGGCACTTAAAGGAAAATTTGAAAGCTCATTTTCGATTTCAAATTCTATTTCATTTACTTGATCCTTATGCAATGTCATAACGGCTAATAATGCCCGAAAGGCATTAGCTGATGCGCAAATATAATCACGGACGAATAATTTGTCTTTTTTGTAGTGAAAAATGCCATATCCAACGACTTCATCATTTTCCACAAAATATACTGAGTAATTTCCCTTTAAATGCCGTTTCCAGTCATTTTCGTCCCTAATTTTTAATGTCAGTTTCTTTTTATGTGCAATATTGTGGTAAAAATTAGAAACAAGGGTAATTTTGTCATCTGTAAAAGGAATCACGCGAATCGCGAGTGGAACTTGAAATTCACGGAGTTCTGCAGCTCGAAAACACAGTTTTCGGGTAAAAACGCCTTCACCCCATCCAAATCTTCGGTAAAATGAGGTTTTAAATGGATATAAAACAGAGACGGGTATTTCGTGCGTATGCATAAATTCTAAAGCGGCTTGAAGAAGTCTTTTAACTAGACCACGTCGGCGATAGGCGGGAAAAGTAGCCACATACGCAATACCACCCATAGGTATGGTTTCTCCGCGCAGTGTCATCTGAAATGGCCATACATAAAGCATAGCGGCAATAACATTGTTTTCAAGGGCGACAAAACAATAATCCCAACTAAAGAGGGGATGTGAAAAAAAAGAATCAATGCTCTCAGGTTTCAACTGAAAACTAATTTTTAATAATTTTTTGAGAGCTGGAATATCATTCTCAGTTCCATTTCTAATTTCGATTAGACTTTTAGCCATTTTTATCAACAGTTTCCTTATTTTTAATTCGCTTCGTATTGGGGCTCAAAAAAAGTGAAAACGTTATCTGTAATAAGTTTCCATTGTGTCATTCGGTTGACTAATTCATTACCTAAACTTGCAAGATGCGAAAGCATTCTTCCGGCATCAGTAGAGGTCCACCAAGGAAAATTAAAGGTTTCATTGAACAACTGATTTAAATATAAAGAGTAAAAGCGAGCCAAACAACTAAAAGGATGCCAATGATTTAAAGGATGTAAGAGCATAAATATTCGAAGTTCATTTGGTTTACTATTGAGATATTTTTGATGGATTCTTATAAAGTGTTCTTTAAGGGCAGTATATGGAGGAAGATCACTATTTGGTTCTAAGGACTCCATCAATGCACGTAAATATAAACATTGAAAGACAAATTCAATTCCGGACAAGCCACGAACAATATTTGCCAGCGTTTTGCTAGTTTTTTTGGAAAAGGAGAAAAATTCTTGATAGGTTACTGAAGAATAGAGCCAGTATGATAAAACTTCGCTAAATAGTTTTTTAATCACGAAATGTAAATCGTAACTGGGTGATTTATCAGAATTGATTTCCTCCATTTTTACAAAGGGGCTAAGTTCCCCATATCCTTGAGACAAATTTATCAAGTCAATGAGTGGAAAAGTCGGTGAAAAATAGAGCTTATATAATCGTGAACTTGGCAATAATAAGGTTTTCATGGGAATGTACATGTGAAACCGTTCATGTAATGTCAAGCTTATCCGTCGGAAAGGAAAATAGTTTAATGTATTTAAAAATTCCTTTGTGTACGCTAATGCGCTGAATTCTTCGGGAAACGCAAGCGCTGACCATTGAGCCAATTTTAGATACCAGGTAAAGTAATCATCATTTGGGTGTGCTCGAGCTGATTTCGGCAATGAACGAAAATAACTCATTGTATGTTCCATAAATTCCGCCGCTGACGCTAAAACGTGATCTAAAAGATCTTTGAGATGGCTCTCCTTAGATAATGAGCCTAAATAAGAATTAAAAGCCTTTGTAGTGTAAAAAAAGGGATTTAATGCGTATAGTTGTGTTTGTCGATGAACATCAGCTTCAATTTCCGATAAATGTATGTTTAATTGTTCTAACAC
>WAPZ01000441.1 GCA_015520535.1 Candidatus Heimdallarchaeota archaeon | reverse complement strand
GCTTTGAAGTGTGCAAAAATGTCAACAAGAGATGTATTTTACATAGATGCCCTAGAAGAAATTCGCCAAAAACTGATGCAAGAACTGCCAAAAAATGCCAATATTTCTAAAATCGAATTTGAAGGTCCATTTTTAGTTCTCTATTCCAAAAACATCGAGCAATTCATGGAAAACGGCGGTATAATTAAACATCTTGCAAAAACACTACGAAAACGAATTGTAATTAGATCTGATCCCAGCGTTCGCAAAAAAATCGACGAAGCCACTCAATTAATTTATCAAATTGTACCTGAAGATGCTCAAATCACTAACCTTCATTTTGATGAAACCCTCGGTGAAGTCACTATTGAGGCAAAAAAACCTGGCTTAGTCATTGGAAAAAATGGCGTGACTTTAAGAGAAATTGCACGCGTAGTTTCATGGAGACCAAATGTTATTCGCACACCGCCAATTGAGTCAAAAACTATTGCAAGCATTCGCCAAATATTACAAAATGAGGTGCCGGCGCGAAAAAAGAGCTTGGTCCGAATAGGTCGCCGTATTCATCGTCCACGATTATATGAGGATGAACTTGTCAGAATCACCGCCTTAGGGGGATGTGGTGAAGTTGGTCGAAGTAGTATGCTCGTTCAAACGGCTGAATCGAACATTCTCATTGATATCGGCGTTAATGTGGGATCAAGTTCGCCTTCTGAGGTCTTTCCGCGATTAAATGCACCGGAATTTGATATTGAAAATCTAGACGCCGTGGTGATTACACACGCACACCTAGATCATTGTGGTTTTCTTCCCTATCTCTATAAATACGGATATCGTGGTCCAGTATATTTAAATGATGCCACGTTATCTTTAATGGTTCTGTTACAAAATGATTATTTGCAAGTTGCTGAAAATGAAGGTCGTGTCTTGCCCTATAGTTATCGTGACATAAAAACTGAGATTATCCATGCCATTCCCAGACGATATGGGGAAGTTACTGACATAGCAAACGACATAAAATTGACATTAACTCCAGCAGGTCATATTTTAGGTAGCTCAATTGTTCATCTTCACATTGGCGAAGGAGACTATAATATTGCGTTCACTGGTGATTTCAAATTTAAAAAATCACGATTGCTTGATCCTGCAAATTATAAGTTCGCACGTCTTGAAACACTGGTCATGGAAACCACTTATGGTGCACCTACTGACATTGTTCCGCCAAGGAGAGAAACTGAGCGACGACTAATTCAAATAATTAATCGTACCTTAAAACGTGGCGGTAAGGTATTAATACCGACCTTAGCAGTAGGAAGAGCACAAGAAATCATGGTTGTTCTCAATCGTTATTTGAAGTCTAAACATCTGATAGAAACGCCAATCTACCTCGATGGTTTAATATCTGAAGCTACAGCCATTCATACTTGTCATCCTGAATATTTATCCCAAGAAATACAAGATCGGATTTTTAACATGGGTGATAATCCCTTCTTAGATGAACATTTCATAAGTATTGAAAACAGATCACGCCGTGATGAAGTCTTAGAAAGTGGCCCAACCATAATATTAGCCACTAGTGGAATGTTGACAGGCGGAAGCTCGGTTGAGTACTTTAGTGAATTGTGTGAAGACGAGAAAAACACTATAATTTTTGTTTCATATCAAGCACCTGGAACACTTGGTGCACGTATTTCTTCTGGTGCAAAAGAAATACATCAAGTCAAAGGCGGAAAAATGACCGTTAAAAAAGTAAATATGGAAGTACATACGTTACAAGGATTTTCCGGTCATTCTGATAGAAATGAATTAATGCAATATCTTTTAAAAATAACACCTCAGCCAGAAAATGTAGTTTTAGTGCACGGAAATCTTCAAAAATCTTTGTCTTTTGCTAATAGTGTGCAAAAACATTTCCGAAAAATGAAAGTACATGTCCCTAAAATTTTAGAGTCATTGCGACTACTTTAGGTCTATCTAGCTCTCACAGAGGAAAATAGAATGGTGAAAGTCGAAGAATTAAATAAAAAGAAAAAAAAAGAACTTCTTAGCCAATTAAAACTTAAATATACATTGCACCTACCAATTGAATCCATTAAAAAAGAAAAAATTGCGCTTGTCCATGAATCAACCTTCGATTTAATACTTTTTAATAATAGTCCTCTTTTTATTCGTTTAGATAAAGATATCCTTCCTACTATTCTTGCTCTTCGTAATCACATCGTCAAGGTGCCTACAGTTCAAGTCGATGCCGGTGCGGTTCGACATATTTTAAATGGAGCTGATATTTTTAGTCAAGGTGTAACCGCTTACGATTCCTTTCAAACGGGTGAAATAGTGGCAATTTTAAACCCACAAGCTACTATTATAGCTGTAGGAAAGAGTCTTGTGGATCATTCGAATATTAAACCTGGTAAAATCATTAAAAATCTACACTATGCTGGAGATAAGATCTATATGACTTATACGAAATATCGGAGTCATTAACGACTACATTTTCATATTATGGATGGATACAAAGATTTTTATATCACTTAACGATAGTAAATATTGAGGACCTTACGCCATGTTATCATTAGAATACATGAAAAGGAGAATGATAGAGGATGAGCAAAAAAGAATTAGATTTTGACTACTCTAAGTACGCGTTTCACGATGATGTGGATTACGTTTTTACAACACAAAAGGGCTTAAACGAAGATGTCATAAGAAAAATCTCAGAGTATAAAAAAGAACCCAAATGGATGCTTGAATTCAGACTTAATGCCTATAAAACTTTTTTAGAACTACCAATGCCTAAATGGGGACCTGACCTTTCAAATATCAATTTTGATGAAATTACGTATTATATGAGTCCCACCGAGACTAAAGGACGTAGTTGGGATGATGTACCCGAATATATCAAGAAAACATTTGATCGACTCGGTATTCCCGAAGCTGAACGTAAGTTTTTGGCGGGAGTTGGAGCTCAATATGATAGCGAAGTTGTCTATCACAGTTTACGAGAGGATTTGGAAAAACAGGGTGTAATCTTTTTAGACACGGATACAGGATTAAAAGAACATGAGGATATATTTAAGGAGTATTTCGGCACTGTGGTCCCACCAGAAGATAATAAATTTGCGGCATTAAATAGTGCTGTGTGGAGCGGTGGAAGCTTCATTTATGTGCCCCCAGGCGTGAAAGTTGATATTCCACTCCAAGCATATTTTAGAATAAATGCTGCTAATGTCGGTCAGTTCGAAAGAACCTTAATCATTGCTGATAAGAATAGTCGAGTGCATTATATTGAAGGCTGTACCGCACCCATATATTCTACACATTCATTACATGCAGCTGTTGTTGAATTGATCGCCCTAGAAGGCTCCAAAATACGTTATACAACCATTCAGAATTGGTCAAAAGACGTATACAATTTAGTAACTAAGCGTGCATTTGCGTACAAAAACGCTTTTGTGGAATGGGTTGACGGAAATATCGGTAGTGCTATAACGATGAAGTATCCGTCCGTATATTTGCTTGGACCACATGCAAAGATGGAAGTGCTTTCTATAGCATATGCTACTGATAATCAAATCCAAGATACCGGATCCAAAGCTGTTCATCTAGCACCTTACACTACCTCTCGAATCGATGCCCGTTCTGTTTCAAAGGGAAGCGGTCTAACTACATACCGTGGCTTAGTTCATATAGCAAAAGGCGCCACCAATTGCAAATCTAGTGTACGCTGCGATGCCCTGCTGCTAGATGATGAATCGCGAACAAGTACATATCCGTACATTGAAGCATTAGAAGATGATGCCACCATTACTCACGAAGCAACAGTCGGAAAAATTGGGGAAGAACAACTATTTTATTTAATGTCACGTGGTTTAAATGAAGCTGAAGCTTTGAATTTTATTGTCATGGGATTCTTAGAACCTTTTGCCAAAGAACTTCCGATGGACTATGCCATAGAATTAAATCGCTTGATTCAACTCGATATGTCAGATTCTATTGCCTAATATAAAAATAAAATTATTTTTGTTTCTTTTTTTCATTTTCTTATCATTTTTCTATTTTTAAGATTCCAAAAAAATGACATAGGTGATTATAATGCAAACATTGACGCAAGAAGATTTTTTTATCAACCTTATGGATGAAGAATACATCAGAAAACTCTCTAAGGCTTTAAACGAGCCCAATTGGATATTAGAACGACGAATACAGGCATATCAAAACTTTCTTCAGTTACCATACGATGAACGAATAATTTATGCCAAATACACTGATTTTAGTAAATACAATCTCAAACATTTACAGTATACTTTTCATGAACCACTTTCTAAGGAGGCTTTACCTAAAATTGAAGAGCTTACTGCCTCAATTGACAAAGAAAAAGAAATTTTTGCCATAATGTATGAAGATCAATTAGTTATGACAAATATACCAAGTACATTGCGTGATAACGGTATTGTATTAACAGATTATAAAAATATCTTACATCAACAAACGTTTTTAGAACAATTTAAAGATCGAATTGACGAAATTTTTTCTCAAACGGAAAAAAGTAAATTTACAGCTTATAACTTCGCATTTTTTACAAATGGACTCTTTCTATATGTTCCAGAAGGCTTATATAGTTTACCACCGTTCCGACTCATCCATTTAAAAGAAAATAACACGAACAGTACCATTATACAAGATTTCATTGTAGTAAAAAATTCTAGTATAAATTGTCTCCAAGAGTTTTACACTTTTTCCGTAAACGCAGCAGAAAACGCCCAATCTGTTGGTACGGATAGTAAAAGTCCCGTAAAAAATTTGATGAGCATAGTTACCGGATTAACGTTATCAAATAATGGCGAAGCAAATGTTGGTACACTGCAAAATTTATCTGATGATGTGTTTCTTTTAGAAAATCGTTTTTCCTACGTCTATGAAGACAGCCGACTTTCCTGGGCACTAGTCGATATTGGTGCATCGTTTGCACGTCATGTCCTTGATTATTATATGAAAGGTCGTGGAAGTGAAATCACAGATCTTAGTGTAGTCTTAGGACACAAAGAACAAAAATATGATATTGCATCCACACTCTATCATGAAGCACTTCATACAAGCGGTCTCATCGACAATAAAATTATTTTGGCACAACACAGTCACGCCGTCTTTAAAGGATTAGCACGAATTCCGTCTGCAGGAGCGTATGCCAGTTCAAATCTTTCCGGCTATGCATTACTCCTTGATAAAACGGCGCACGCTGATGTCATACCAGCATTGGATATAGATACTAATGAAGTTAGAGCCGGTCATGCCGCTGCAGTGGCTCCAATCGATGAAGAACAGATCTTTTACCTAAAAGCCCGAGGAATACATGAAAATGATGCAAAACGTCTCATTATAGAAGGATTTATGGAAAGCGTTATCAGACAAATACCATATTTACCCGTTAAAAACCTCTTAATGATATATCTAGATCAAAAATTAGACCATCTGGTTTATAAATCAGCACCACCGACGTTCTCCACGCTACTACCTCTGGTAAATCAAATAAAAGCCTAGAATGAGGGAAATAATTTGGGTAAAAAGCATTTCCTTTGTCATGTATCTGATATAGAACCCAATTCAATGAAAGAATTTAAGGTTAATGACGAAGTTATCTTAGTTGTCAATCAAAACAATAAACTCAGAGCAGTTTCTGGCATCTGCACACATCGTTCCTTTCATTTAGCACGCGGCATTTTACGAGAAAACAGCATTGTATGCACTTTACACCTTTCGGAATTCGACCTCGACACCGGAAAACCCAATAATCCCCCAGCTACCGCGCCTTTGAAAGTTTACAACCTTATTATCGACGGAAATGATGTCTATATTACCCTTTAGTTGTGCAGATTCAAGAATATATTTAAATAGAAGAAAAAGTAGCAGTACAATGACAACATCGACGCTAAATTGAGTTAAATAGGTGTAATTAATGCCAGGATCACACGGATCATTAACAAAAGCTGGAAAAGTGAGAAAACAGACCCCTAAAGTCGAAGCAAGGGAACGACATTCTCCTTCACCTCGCATTAGAAACAGAATAAACTATTATAACCGCCTTATTTGGAAAAAAGGCATCGGCCAATACAAAGCTCGCCGGTAATTCCGTTTAACCCATGAACTCCATCTCCTTAATTCCTATATTACATTTTCTTTTTTTGTTACAAAACAAGATTTTTGCGATTTGACTCTCGAGTTTTTTCTCATTAAATATTTAAATACATTGTTTTTTGTCTACATGACATAGACTATTGATTGTAATGC
>WAPZ01000440.1 GCA_015520535.1 Candidatus Heimdallarchaeota archaeon | reverse complement strand
TTACTTCTCCTAACCGTATTTAAATAAAATAAAAGTTTCTAATTTCTACCTTTTTACTTTTAGATAAGTGGCTTCGTAAAATCAAAATTATAGATCACAACCCTTCTAAATTAATTTCAACCTTACGCGCAAGTGTCACCGCTTTTATTGTTTCCTTTGGCAACTTTGGAATTAAATCATCATAATCCGCTTTATTCCGAAGGCGCCTTAAACGATTTAGCTCTATTCCTATCTGTTTACGTAATTTTTGTGAACTTCCCCGGAAATGCTGTTCCACGTTTTTGTGGTCTTCCCCTTTATGGGTTAATGTGAGACCTTCATTTACAGCTACTTTACGGGCCAATCCAAAAGCCCCATAATATGCCCTGCTGATGGCTGAACGCTGACACGCTTCTGTTTCCGCAAAAGTTTCACTTTCCTGATGCAGCCTTTCAGCAAAATCAATATAGGTTTTCCATTGAAAGCTCATCGAAAGATTACATCTATATTAAAAAGTCCATTAGTTATTTCTTCTCGATCAAGAAGCCAATGTTGATCGAATTCTTCCAATTTTTGTAGGGCTACTTCTGGATCCATATCAACTTCTATTAGAACAAATAACTCAGATTCATCAGTTTCTGGATCCGTTACCAATTCCAACTCCAGAGATGCATCCGCTCCAAATATGTTGTGTAAAGCCTCTACGGCCTCAAAAATAATTTCAACGAGAGAAGGATGATTATATAAGAATTTAAACACTTCTCCTGGCTGTTTTATCGTATATAATTGTGATAACATGCTAATGCGTTCAATTTGAGAGGCGGTTTTAATTTTCCAATGGATTTCTTCCGGCTCTACCAATACGGGATTACCGGAAACAGGTATCAAATCTATATTTGTATTGTCCAACATTAAAGGAATGGCAAAAGTCATGATTTCTCCTCCTCAAATTGTTGGCGTAATTTTTCGGTTATGGCTCCCTCAAACGCAGCCAGGATATTTTCATGGGCTTTCTCTACCCATTCCATGCCGTATTCAGAATTTACATTTTCGGGCTGAATTAAAAAGTAATCCAGATCTAAAAGAATTGAAACAGTATTTTCTTTCTCCGGTGGTGCACTACCCAAGCGCATTTGAAGTCCGTCTCTCCCTTCTTCATGTGGAAATAGCAATTGAAGATTGAATCCCGTATATAGTTGCGGTAATTCACCGCCTACATATGGATAAAAATTAAAAAATGTTGGCAAATCAACTTTAGTTGTGTTGAAATCGATTTTATTAATGTAGCGAAGTCCAATTCGTTGTATTTCAGAATCAGGAACGACTTCCAAATATGCCTTATATGCCATTTGGATCAACGGTTTAAAACCTTCCCAGTGCGGATAGGGTGCCAGGTGATGAATAGAAATACGTCGCGGTTGCAATTGAACAAAGGCCCGTTCATTTTCTCTCAAAAATTGAGTGCCTTCTTCCATTTGGGGTTGCAAAAAAACACCTTTTTGTTCCACCTGGACATGCATACCTACATTTCGTAAGGCACGCCGTTTTGGAAATTCACTTTTTACTTTTTCATAAACAAGTCCGGGGATTGTAGCATCCCATGGAGTAGAGGGTTTAAATCGGAATTCACAAACGACTTCTACAATTGGCGGTTTGCGGTATTTTCGTTCTTTCATGGACGGTTTTTTCTTTTGTTGTTTGGATGTTGCCATTTATTCCCCCTTCAACTCCTTCAAACTCCGATAAATATTTTGCAACTTCTCCTCACTCAGCCCCAACAGCCGGGCGGTGCGATCGATTTGTTTTGCCGAATCGCGTAGTTCAGCTTGTGCTGATTCATCTCCGGAGTAGCCCTTTGGAGCATTTTCATGAGCGCGACTGTAAAGTTTTGCTAATTCTACACAATTTTGATCTTCGTTAATGTAGGAAAGCACTTTAACATTGCCTAGTGTATGTAGGAAACCAAACCCTCCTGTTCCATGCACAGAGTAAGATTTAACAGCAAGTCGAAATAAACTTGAATTAACATATCCACAAAAATAATGGGCTTCTTCACTAAATAAAAAGGGAACCATCGTAGGGGACTCCAAAGGAACTGTTGTCTGACTTTAAATTTATAGTAAAAAGTATTTTTGTTAGAATTTGAAGTAATCTGAGATAATTATCAAGCACCACAGGTTTGAATTGAAATAATTTCGCCACATTTAGCTTTGGAATGAGTTTTTTCAGGATATCGGCTGGTGCTTGTTTATCCTTGTAGCGATTTTTGCGCATGAGGTTAAAATAAAGCATATAGGTGTAGCTTTTCTCCAGGAGTTGCTTTTTGGAGTTGTAGGCTTCGAAATCATAGAATTCATCTTCAATAATTCGGTGGAAGGTTTCCACATCGCTGTTGAACGTTTTAGCCCCCGGTGGAATGCGTACATGCTCTACCTTCCAGCGTTGCAACGTCTGTTGAAACAGTGTCGGTTTAAACGCTCCGTAGGGGTTTTTAGCATTAAAGGGGCGCACAAACTCGCTGCCGTTATCAGTCTGGATATGGGTGTAAGAGAGATCAACGCCACAGCTCTTCAGGTGAGCCAGGAGCAGATTGGCAAAGATGGCGGTATTGGTGGTAGTGTTCTCATGGGCAAAGCTGATGAAACACGCTCCGGTACGCACGTCCCGGGCCGTCACCTGGTACCGCGGCCATCCCTTGAGATAGTAGGGATAATAGTTGGGGATATCATTCAGTTCTTTGACATCGATTTGAATCTTTTCAAAGGCCTTCAGGCGCCTTTTCACGGCGCGTAGATCCCGTTTTACCTGGTGAGCCCGCTTGCGGGGCCGAATCATCCCATGACGTTTTAAGACCCGGTAAATGGTGCTAGCTGAGCAGGGGAGTTGATATTCTTCTTTGATGCGAAAGGGCCCTAAATAGGGACGCTGCTGCCGAATGGTCAAAATGCGCTCAACCAACTCTTTAGATATTTGGCGGGGATGATGTTTCGGGGCACGGGAACGTTCCTTAAGTCCCTCAAAACCTTCCGCGTAATAACGCTTTAGCCATTTGTAGACCGTCTTGCGGGTCGTGCCAAAGGCTACCGCAGTTCTTGAAACCCCTTTCTCTAATGCCATTTCTACCATTTTTCGGTGCAAATCAAATGAATTTTTCATATATTTCCTCACCCAATTAAATCTTAATGCGCTCATGGCTTTCTCCTCCGTTTTCTTCGGATTTTGGGGGAGAAAGCCTATTTTTTTCAAGAGAAGGTTTTTGAGCTTCAACAGCTCGTTTCGCTACGCTTCACTCGCTGTTGAAGCTCAGCCCACGGCTCATCATTTAATCTCTTTATCTTGATTAACTGTATACTTTCTTTTGAAATATTCCATTTTCTACCAATAACGACCAAGCTCACCTGCCGCCATGGAGCGCAGCGGAATTGCCAGTCCGAGTTGATGCGGGTGTTAGCATTTTCTTTCAATAACATCTTTAATTGAACGATATACATTATTTGGATCAGTTAATCGTTGTTCATCGAAAAGAGCGTGCGTAGAGTCAAATACATCTTTTGGTTTGTCAACTTTGTTAAAGTTATCCAATAACCACGGTTCATTTCTGAAATACTTAATGTTGATTGATTTATTTTCACTACTTACTAAGACATCGCCAATCGGCACATGAGATCCGCGACCCCAAACAATCGAAAAAGCAATAATACTTAGCTGAATTAATGGATTATCAACTCTAATGCCAGTTCTTATCTGGCAATTTGGATAAATGCTTGTAAGGTTCTTAGAAGGATTTGTTGAATAGTAAAAATCATACCAATAATTGCACGAAATTATACGAACTAATGGATTCTCTCCGGTAAAGTGAGAATAATATTTTGATGTAGATTCATTATATAGCTTATCGAGCATTTCTTCCAATGAGATACTCTTACGGATAATGTTGCTTTCCTTTTTGGGTAAACTTTCGGAGCAACTCAAAAAAAGTCTAGCTTCAGGCTTATTAAAAATTTGTCGGTCATAGAAGACAGCGCAGACAAATGGACTTTTTTGTGCATCCGATAACCAAGACGAAAACGCAGGAAGTAGCCATTGTTTGAATGATTCGCGTTTCTTAATTTGTAACGGTCCTAACATGGTCCATAATCCTTTCATGTGTGCTAACGACCAAGCTCACCTGCCGCTATGGAGCGTCAGCGGAATAGCAGTCAGGTGGAGCGCTTTGTTATGGCCTAAAGTTATTCAAATTTTTCAAAAACTTTGTTAAATGCTTCCGTGACCTTAGAAATTTCTTTCAAACTTTCATCAGGCTTAGGACAACCTAATTTCTCCATCGCTAACTTCTGACACATAGAATAAATTTGAGTTGCAACATAAATTGGTATTAGATAGATAGGTGGTTCATAAAACTTCGGCACACGGTGAAATCTATGAAGAATTTGAGAGCATAAAACAAGATTTGATTTTTTTATGCTTGACCACGAACCATGAATTTCTGCGCCTGATGGATCAATCACCCATCTATATATATTTTCAAGACCAACTTCTAAAGAAATTTCTCGGATATTCTTTTTAGTCCAATTTTTTAAATCAATTTTTCTTATTTCTACGACGAATTCTACTCCAATTTCACTCAAAATATCCTCGATAGACTCGCCTTCTAAAGTTCTCTTTTCTTGTAATGTATCTTGCATATGTAGCATTAATAATTTCTCTTTTCCCAATGAATAATCATAAAAGGCCTTAATCTCTTCCTCATTGGCTTTATTAACCATATAAAAAAATATTATTGTCGTTTCACCAATACAACGAAGCATTATGCCTGCGAGATCACGAGTCCAAAGAAATGGGTTTGAAATAAATGAAATGTATAGTCTTGCTATCCTAGAAAATAGACCTAATTTAATTTCATCAGGAATAGGATTATAAAGATCATATTTATACTGCATACCGATTTTATCGATGTACTTCATAACAATGGCGCAATTTCCCCATAGTTGCTCTTGTAATTCTTTTATTTCTTCGTCCGTATTTAGATCACCTTTTCTCAACGATCTTTCAATAGGATAACAGGGGACCAAATCGAAATTATGACGCCAAAAATATTTCGGCCATTGTCTTGTTTTATAATGATCGGTGGTCATAAAGATTTGATTCATTATAATTCTGGCAAACTGCTGAACACGATATTGCTCTTCTTCAGAGCAATTGTTTGGATATTTAGGTATCAAAGTAACTAAATCTTCAAAAGTTTTATCCTTAAAGAAAAAAATTTTATTGTGTTTAAACAAGCGGCTTAATGGAAGTGCTCTTATATTACCAGCGTAAAGGTCTTTCGCTTTAATAAGACGAGAAACTGACCTTGATAGTTTATTAAGATCAGTTTCAAAATCAATAGGCTCTCTTTCTTTCCATTCGTCAAGAATGA
>WAPZ01000439.1 GCA_015520535.1 Candidatus Heimdallarchaeota archaeon | reverse complement strand
TTATGATATATGTGGTTGATAAATGGTTAGATGGGTAGTATTGAAAAATTAATGAATCGATTAACTAATACTAGGTGATTCCATAAAAATCAAATAGTGCAAAAGGGAAGTGCAGTTTGAGTTGCAGCGTTGAGAATTTGGAGAATGTGGGGTAAAAATGACATTAATAATAGAAATGTTGAGTGTGTTGACCGAATTGATGCCTTTCTTAAATATAGGTGCTTTTTTAGTCCTTTTTGGCGTGATAGTTGTTTTGTTACTAGAAAAATTTTTAGATGTGTGGCACTTGCGGCGTGGGTTTGTAATAGAACAGAAGAAGATGTGGGCGTCGCATGTGGAACGGAATTTAAATGTTTTAGAAGCTTTAGAGTTCGAATTATTGCGTTTTTCCGCCATTTTAAAGCAAATGCAGAATTATCAAGATTTGAAGAGGTATAATGAGGTCTTTGTAGAGACGCAATATTCAAAGAAACTGCAGCTATCGACGCCCTCTTTGGAAATGTTGGCAAGTGGATATTATATAGAATTTTATACCGTGCTTTTACCAATGTTTAGAGAACATATTCAGACACACTTGGCACAAGAGGAAAATAATGGAAAAGACGTAGTGTGGGAGAACTTTTTCCAGTTGGTAGAACTACTGGTCGCGTTTACAAATGCCGTCCGCTTAAAATTATCGTTTAGCTTTTATGGAAAGGATACAATAGGACATGTAATGATTCGTGCCCAATTATTGAAAATCGTTCAAGAATGCTGCTTCGATGGACAGAAAATTGGACCCGGTAAGGCAAAACAGTTTCTCAAACGAGAAAAAAATTATGAAATGATCCTTAGTGCAATTCATCCACGCTATCTGAAACACAAAGAACAATTCCTTACCCATTGCCGTAAAAATAAGAATAAAAGACAAAACACAAGCGATACAATAATGCTATAGAATGACGTTATAAATAGAACTCACGCTGGTATGAGAGAGAAGAAATTTTAAAATCTCGAAAGAAACGTTCTATATAATCAAAATAAAGTGATTTACCGCAAAAAAGGTGAACTAAATGTTTGAAATTGACGGACAGATAAGTATGACCGCATTAAAGAAAAAGAAAGTAATTGACAATAAGGGAGCCACAGTTGGAACCATAATTGATGCAGTATTTGACCGAGCATGGAATCTGCATTCCTTTATAATTGGTGGCAATTTTTGGGAAGAACTACGCGAGTCGTTGGGCATAATTGAAGATATTGATCCAGTCGTGCCAATAGAAACCATCACGGAGATCAGTGATAAAGAAATAAAATTACAATTAACTCAAGACGATTTAAAGCATAAATTAGAGGAAGGTGCCGTCCCAGAGCATTCTTACTGGTATTCAGTCCTTAAACGAAAAATAATTAAGACTGAAGACGAACAAAAAATCGGAAAAATTGTGAACATTCTTTTCTTGCCAAATAATCTGTGGGGATTTATTATCGGTGGCTCGCGGATGGAGGAACTCCTTGAATCCATTGGACTACTGCGTGATTATGACTTCTTTTTGCCACCACAGCATATTAGAAAAGTCACAGAAAATGAAATCCAAATCGACGTAAAAAAAGAAAACTTAGAACGAACGCTCAACGAAAAATTGCTAAGCGCCGCTGAACTTTCTAACGTAATTAATCAAGCAACAGATCCTTCAAAACTGGATATATTTGCCTTTAAAAAATTTAATACGTATATTTAGCGTAACACACAATTCTCAGAACACCAAAAGAAAACAGCGTCTCCTATTCACATCTTTTGACATAAAAAAAGGAATAAAAAATTGAATGTCTTTGAATAACAAGTGCTGCACAAGATTAAATGGACACTGTTTGGCTTGAAGAACCGCATCAGAGGCTTTAATCAGAAAGTGTCACACCACAGTCAAAGCATCTTCTATCAGAAAAATGATTTGGCGCACCGCAATATGAGCATTTACGGAAAGGCCTTTTACAAGCTGGACACGCAAAATCCATCGGGGAAAGGATTTTATTACAATCATTATATGGACAACTGAAGAAAGTTCTTACTGGTATGCCGTCAAACGGGCATAGAAAATTCTTAGGATTTATTAAACCGTGACACTCAGGACAACGATGAATAGGAGGGTAAGCAACACCACAAATTGGACAATGACACAACCTAACAGTCAACCACGAAAGGATTCTAAAATGGCAATGGGGGCATTCATAAAAATGATTAGGGGGTATATCTATAACCATTTTTTTATATATATCTATCACATTTTCTCACTTTTTATTTTTTATTACATAATCCGTCACTGTTAAGCCTCGTAGGCGTTTTTTAGGTAGTCACTAAAGCGTTCAATGGATTTTTCCATCAAACGCTTAAGCCAAACCCTTTTATTTCATTTTGTTATGCCCTTCAGGAATGGCATTTTTTTACACCGCCCAATTGCCGCGATAAACATGCAATTTTTTGTTCATAATTAAAATTCCGCCCAAAGTGGGCGGAAATAATTTGTAAATTTGATGAATCTTTTTAAATCATGAATGTGTTCATACATAGTAACGAAATATTGCAGATT
>WAPZ01000438.1 GCA_015520535.1 Candidatus Heimdallarchaeota archaeon | reverse complement strand
GTATGTCTTTTTGACCTCAAGAATAAGTGTAATAGCGGGATAGGTGATTTGTTGCTTGACAACTTTGAATTTATAGGGAGCATATCTCAATTTTTTCACAAGGGTAATTCCATTCAAGCGGTTCAATTGTTCTAAAGACGTATAAATGGCTGTATCTGTGGGCATTATGTAAATTGCTGCCACTAAGGTAACAAACTTGGTTGGCTGTCCAATAGTTCTAAACGTATCGTGATGAATGGCAGCGATTGAACCATCCACTAAATTAATTTTGATGGAATGAGATTGTACCATAAAATCTCCCTTATTTACAGATTAACAGATAAAATTTTATTTTACAGACGAATCCGTGTTTTCTTATTTAACGTCTCGAATTCCTTCAGTAAGGATTTGAAACGTAGCTTCGGCTTCGGGAAGTTCCGGAGAATCCAACACATGTGCGATTCTAGTATTGGCTTTCCCTTTTTTCAGCAATATTCTGTGTGTAGATGCATGTGCTACCACATTACCACCAATAGGCGCATTAGGGTCACCGAAAAATTGATCCGGCTTAGCTTGCATTTGATTGGTAACTACGACTGCAATGTTTTTCATCTCGGCAACACGGAGAATATTATGCAAATACTTCCCAATCAACTGCTGTCTCATGGCTAAGGTTCCACGACCAACAAATTCGGCACGAAAATGTGCCATAAGTGAGTCGATGATTAAAAGACCAATATCGATTCCCTTTGGATTTGTCAATGCTTCTTCAGTCAGTTGTATCTGATGATCCGAATTGTGGGCTCTTCCAACAACAATTTTCTGTAAGACTTCTTCACCATCCAATCCTAAGGCTTTTGCCATGGCTTCTATTCTACTGTGCCGAAATGTTCCTTCGGTATCTATATAGGCTGCACCTTTTCCTAAACCTCCCTTTTCTGGGGGTAATTGAACAGCTACTGCCAGTTGGTGTGCAATTTGTGTTTTACCGCTTCGAAAGACACCCGCAAATTCCGTCATACTGCCCGTTTGAATACCTCCACCAAGCAACTCATCGAGTGCCTTACATTGTGTACTAATGTATTTTCGTCGTAGAAACTCTTGTTTGATCTCTATACCCGTTTTCAGTCCCATACTAAATTGTTCACGGGCAAAACTAATGAGTTTTTTGGCTACTTTCTCTCCAATTCCAGAGACTTCAGTCAACTCTAGGACAGTTGCTGTTGCTAAGGCTTCTAGCGTACCATAACCGGCAGATTCGAGATTACGACGTGTTGCGGGTCCAATACCGGGTAAATCTTTTAAACTCACGCTTAGTGTCGGAACCGGCGAAAGTGTACTGGCGGTTCCTTTTTGTGTCGCACTAGCTGTGCTTTTTGTACTTTTCGCCATACCTTTTCAACCTCCATTTTCTCATTTAATGTAGCAATAATTTAACCAGATATACAATACTTTTAGGAATTGTTAGTGGCATTTTCCTTTTCACCAATTCTATCGTTCATACCTTCAATTCTGATATTTGTGGTTGCGTTTCACGCTTTAAAAGACCTATATCTTTGAAAAAGCGTTCCAATATTTCAGCTATTTCCGCATAGAGTGACGGATAATAACGTCCGTTTTTGAAACAACCGCCATTGGGATCATATATGCTTCTTAATTCATCAAGAATGAAAAGAGGATTCACGGTGTGTTGAAAAATTGCTGAAATAAGGCGCGTCAAAATAGCATATTCAGCTGCATGAGACAAGTCTTTGCTATTAATGAAAAATTCTACCGGTCGTGGCTGCGAAGTTGGTGAATCGGGATTAGTATCAACAAAGCCACAGGTGATAAAAAGAGAATGTTCAACAAAGGCGCTTTTCAATTTGTAAGTGATACTTATTACTTTTTCCGGCCGTTGAAACACTTTAAGCTCGTTACCGAAAAATTGTCCCTCTACTTTTCGTTCTTGCTTTTTCTTTTGTTCTGCTAATGAAATAGTTTGACTTGTTTTTTTCATTTTTTGATTCACAACCTCATTCATTATTTAATTACCTTGTTATCTACTCTTAGTTGTTTTGAATAGTTACACGATTTTTTTACCACAGATTGTATTCAAC
>WAPZ01000437.1 GCA_015520535.1 Candidatus Heimdallarchaeota archaeon | reverse complement strand
TTTCCATCCTTTATAATCTTGCCATCTTGCAACAATATGGTGCGATCAAAATACTGGATAAAAACTGGGTCATGTGTTACCATGAGTACTAGTTTATTGTGTTTTTTAGCTAAATCTCTGAAAATGGCAACAATTTGTTGACCGGTATCCGTATCCAAATCACCGGTTGGTTCATCAGCAAGAATAATTTCAGGGTCGTTCGCTAATGCCCTCGCAATTGCCACTCGCTGTTGTTGCCCTCCGCTAAGTTGTTCGGGAAGATGGTGCAAATGATTTTGTAAACCAAATTCTCTTAATAATCTTTGTGCCCGATTTTTTGCCCATTCAAAGGTTTTTTTATTCAAAAGCATCGGAAGCATCACATTTTCAAGTGCCGTGAGTTCCGGAAGGAGATTAAAGGCTTGAAACACAAATCCTATTTTTTTTAGGCGAATTTTCATGAGAGTGCCATGTTTTTGATTGGTAATATCTACTGAATTTATAATAATAGTTCCGTTTGTTGGTTTTTCTAAGCCGCCAATTAAATTTAACAACGTCGTTTTTCCAGAACCTGATGGGCCATAGATGCCGATTATTTCTCCGGACGGTGCTTGAAAGCTCACGTTGTTGACCGCCCATATATCAGTTGTTCCGACTTTAAACTTTTTTGAGACTTGGTTAACTATCAGAAGTGTTTTTTTCATCATTATCACTTTTTAGTTTATATAAATGATAATACTAGGGTGTTCGATCTTTGCTTGGAATACGGTTTTTTGGGAGGGTATTTTTTTAAGAATTTGTAGTTGGAGGAGGAGATTTCCGTCGGATGAAATTCGTGCGATGGCGTCATAGTTGTATATTTCTTCTGGAGAAATTGGGGTGACTATTAATTGATTATTTTGAAGACGCATACCTATCAAAGTTTCAGTGGAAAACCCGGCTTGTTCAAGTGCTGCGACGGGTATGGACAATTCTATGTTTGCTTGGCGATAAACGTGGAATTCTGCTTTTTTTGCAATGACTTGTGTTATTGATTCAAAATAGGAGTTCATATTTTTGATGCTATGTAACATGCCATCACGCAGTGCCATGATTTTATTACATTGGCTGGCCACATTAGTATTGTGTGTAACTATAAACATGGTCATTCCAAGTTCTTTATTAAGTTCTTTGAATAATGAAATGATTTCCCGTGTCGTATGTGAATCTAATTCGCCAGTGGGCTCATCAGCAAAAATAATAAGTGGTTCTGGTGCTAATGCAGCGGCAATCGCTACTCTTTGTTTTTCTCCGCCGGAAAGTTGAAATGGTTTGTGATGAAGCCGATGTTCCAGTCCAACTCTTTCTAACATCTTTATTGCTCTTTTTCGTGGATTTTTAAGGCCTAAAAACTTTAGTGGAAGCATCACGTTTTCCAGTGCAGTGAGTGAAGGAATTAAATTGTTTTGTTGAAAGACAAAGCCAATGTAACGACTTCGAAAGAAATCTAGCTCAGTTTCTGAAAGTTTTGTGAGTTGAACCTCTTTGTATTCATTTTTAGTGTCATTAGGAACGTAATAGGTAATGCTTCCCGCTGAAGGTCGGTCTAATCCCCCGAGTAAATGAACTAATGTGCTTTTTCCGGCACCTGACGGGCCGACAATGGCAATCATTTCACCGCGAAAGACGTCAAACGTCAAGCCGCGAAGCGCGATGGTTTCAACAAAAAGGTTTTTTGCACCATGACGATAAATTTTGATAAGATCGGCGACATGCAATAATTTTTTGGCATTCTCTTCATCAGTCATGTTTAAACCTCCCGAAGCACTTCAATATAGCTTATTTTTGTTCCTCGCCAATATATAAATAATTGTGCCATTAGAAAGCCCATTATGGAGAACAACGTTAATCCAATAAATGATATGTAGTCCCAGACGATGCTTGGCACTTCAAGAACAAAAAGAGTCGAAATGAAGTCTTTATAGGCAAACGACACGATAATTCCAGTTAAAATGCTTCCAACAATCGTAATAATGAAAGCAGCAATGGTTTCAAGGAAAATAAGCTGATAAAGATTGCCGACGCTGCCGCCGACGGCAATAATCGTGGCAAAATCTCGCCGTCGACGTAAATAGGTATAGAGAGCAAAAATAAGCAATCCTAATAAGAAAATTGCCAGCACAATTCCGTAGTTGAGAGTGGTTAAGGCATTGAGTAGTCCTAAAAGTGGTGCAATCTCATTCAAATAGTCAGTCACGGAGGTAATCTCAAGCGGATAGGTGGTCGGAAAATAATTTGTATACGTGGCTTGTATGTTGTTGACCACATCATCATAAGTGGCCTCATCATTTGTTTTAATCAAAAAAGCTGTTGCGTTCTGATTTGTTAATAAAGATCGATTAAGTTGGGGAAGGGGATCAAAGAGCAGTTTTTTGTTGACAATTAAAAGCAGTAAATTATCGTCGGGAATACCAGTTAAATCAGAAATGGCGGGGAAATGAAGGGCAATATCAGTTACTGTGAGCGGAATAGTGGTACCAGACACGCGTAAATTCAGCTGTGAACCTATATCAAACACTCTTTGCTGTGTATTTGTTGTTCTAATTCGACCGCCTTGTTGAGACTGGAAAGGATTGCTGAGAAATTCTGAAATGATAGCTGAACCCGTAGGATTTTCAGAAAGTTCTTGAAGTGAACGCTGAGCATTTTTACTCATAAAAAACGTATCGCCAATAAAAGCCGCTTTTAGGAATTCATTAGGATCGATTCCAATAACATACAAAGTAAATTGTGCAATTTGAACTATATTGATATAAAGACTGGCAATGGCGGTAATATCACTCACATTTGAGATAAGTGCGTTCTTTAAATCGCTGGTATTATATTCTAGTTGGTCAGATGCCGGTAATTTGATGCGTATGTCACTTCCCACCAAATATCTTGCATCTTGGAGGGCACCTACCTCATAGGTGGCGGCAACATTGGAAATGACAAAACCAAATGAAAGCGCTAGCATTAGAACTAATGATAAACTGATAATTTGTGCAAACCGCCGCTTAAGTGAAAATCCGTAGAGAATGGTGAGATCCTTCCATACAACACGGAATATTTTTGTTAGGAGATCAATCAAAAACTCGTATGCGGAACGTACTGAAAAAATCCGACTCAATAACAAAGAAATGCCAAACCATATGAACAAAGGTGTGAGGAGATTATAAAGGGATCGCGCAAACCCGGGAACCGGATTAAAGTCAATGATTTTCATGATAAGAACTATAAATGCTAGTGAGAGCACTATATAATCGAGATAAAATCGCTTCCAGAAGGGAACAGCCATTGTTTCTGTTGTCGATTTTGCAATTTCCATTACTCCTTGTTTGTGCAATTCTCTAATAAACCATAAGGCTACAACAAGAGAAATCCCGAGACCCGTTATAAATGACAGTAAAATAGAGAGTGTTTGAAGTTCCGGCTGCGTTCCCGCCATTAAAGTGCCAATTGCGAATCCCACTACAATTCCACTTATTACACCGATTGTTGCAATAATTATGGTTTCTGTGAGGAGAATAACCACCAGCTGTGGACGACGAAGGCTTTTTGTTCTTAGTGCAATCAATTCCTCTTTTCGTGACTCCAACACTAAATCATTCGCATATTTAGTAAATAATATGCTCAAAACGATGATGGGAATGCTAAAATAAAGTAATGCGAGTTGAAGGTTTAAAATTTCGTTTTCAGCAGCTTCTATTGTGGTATCTATAATGTTTGCTATAGTGGTTTCGTAATATTCTTGTTGAATATAAGTGACCAGCCGATTAATTTGAGTACGTAAGGCAATTATATCACTAGAAAGCTTTGAATGTGCCAATTTAATTTGCACCGCATGTAACCCAATATTCTTAGCAACTTGTGCAGCAAATTCTGAAAAAAACCATTTATAATCAACAAATACAAATCTAATTGAAAGAGACTGCAACAAATTTAAAGTTACTGTTTGTTGTCCGCTACTTTCAGCGATTTGTTCATTAAACGCGGCTAAATGTGCGAATAATGCTTTTTGATTTACACGCACAATACCACTTACACGAGTTAAATTTGACGTTACTACGTTCGATTGCAAAAAAGTTCCATTTGGTGTTCTTTGGATGGAAGTAACCATATAACTGAGATTGAATTCTGAACCTTCCACGAAACGATAGGTATCAGCAATGTCCTCAGTAATAAAAACAGAGTTGTTTCCAAAACTGAGGTTGTCAGCTGATTTTATCTGAAAAATTGAGTTAAAGGTTTCAAAATAACTAAAATTAACGGCTAATAGGAAAATCGGTGTAAAATTCAATGTATTTGACCGTGCTGCTTGTCGATATTGGTTAATATTGGTGGGAACGCTAAAATTTTCATATGGAGAGAGAACTACGCCACCTACACCCCCCAAACGAAATGGAAACATTCCAGCAATCGTTTCGATGCTTGTTATAATTTCTCGATGATCATAATCATTAAGATATTGTACTAAAGCACTGGACTCATTTGTATCACTTTTATTTTCCATGTGAACCGCCAAATCAATCTTAACATTTTCTAGATTCTCAAAAATGACTTGTTGCTGCGAATATCCTAAGTACGTAATCAATGACGTTATTACTCCCGTAGCTAAGAGAATTCCCAACATCAATGTCGTAGTACGCTTCAGATTACGCCGTAGCACTTTGAAACTATAGCTGATACTTGGAATCACCGTTAACCAAATCATTCTAAGCTCCATTTTTTGTTCAGCTCCGCAAAAACTCTTTTCATGCCGATTCTTTCGCAAACACATCTTTTCCAATCATCACCTAAGAATTATGCTAAAGACCTCTTGAAATTCCTTATATAATGATGTTTTCGAAAAAAAACGCAACTCTTGGAACTGTTTTTTGGAAATAGAATTAATTGGTGCTTATTATATGTAATAACTGGTTATTGAGCAAAAACTTAGATTCCTTCTCTTTGAAAAACAAAAAAAACTCCGCTAGTGTCTTTTTTAAAGCCACTCTAAAATGAGGCTTTTTTTATTTTTTTTAGG
>WAPZ01000436.1 GCA_015520535.1 Candidatus Heimdallarchaeota archaeon | reverse complement strand
TTTGATAGGTGATGGATGATGGTTGATATATTTGAGGTTAGTGGCGAAGCATTATCATGATGAGTGATTCTTGAGTAGTGCGTAAATGGAGAAAAGAAGCATTAGTATATATCTTGACCGACAAAAAAGATAAAAACCAAAAAAAGCATTTTATTAAACTCGGATTAGGTTTGCAGTTTCTTTCCGTATGATACGGTTCAATTGAAATTTAGTATGTTGAATTACTTGTTGAAAATTCCGCGTTAATTTCATTAAAAAAGATTCTAACCGTTCTTTTGCCTCAGCTGAGTTTACGCGTTCACGGGCTACAAAAAATGAAATATCGAATTTTGGGTCTTCAGGTTCACGC
This sequence comes from Candidatus Heimdallarchaeota archaeon, assembly GCA_015520535.1. Lineage (GTDB taxonomy): Archaea > Asgardarchaeota > Heimdallarchaeia > Hodarchaeales > S146-22 > S146-22. Next base: position 5,867 of record WAPZ01000436.1, on the reverse strand, counting down.
ATGACTTGGACAAAAGGTATATTTTCTTCGGACAACGAAATTCGAAAGCGAGTAAAGATGAATTTTTCAACATCATCATTAAAGGTAAACTTTAAGGATAAAATTAAGGTATTATCGGTATAACGCACTTCAGCGGTCTCCCATTCGACTATTTTAAGCAATTGCTGTTCACATTGCTCAATTAATGGGCATACTACACACGGAAATTCGATCATACCCTTTGTTCGGCAGATAACTTCTTGAAACTGAGATACTTTCTTCATGACATATTGGATTGGCTCTTCTTCTGGATTTTTAATGATTTGTGTCTTCATTGACATCAGCAAGCTCCAAATGTTTGACAATAACGTGTGTCTTCCCGATTTTTTTATAGTTTTCTTTTACACTTGCTTATTTTTTTAAGCACAAACAAAAAATGTTTACATAGGAAAGTGACTGCAATGGTGCTTCAAATGACTAACGATTGCAAAAAACTACTAGACGTTCTTTTTCCAGCCTTAATTCAAAAGTATCATGAAATTATTAAGGAACCACAAGCGCTAAAAGAAATAAAAACAAACAGCAAGGGACAGAAAAGTCTTTACATTGATATCATGTTAGAAAATTTCTTATTTGAGCAATTGGAAAGAATGGGAATTCACGGCGTCTTTCTGGCAGAGGAATATGGAAGCCCGCGATACTTTGGTAAAACCACTGCCGATGAAAAGTATATCATAGTTTTAGATCCAATTGATGGTTCTACAAACTTAAAAAGAAACATTCCATTTTCCACCATTGCTTTGGCTATAGGAAAAGCCGCTGAAGACGAAAAAATACCAACCTTTCGACACCTCCAATGTGGTGCCATCTATGATATTGGAACTGGCGATCAATACATCGCAATTAAAGGAGAAAAAGCCGAAAAAAATGGAAAAACGATTAAAACACAAACGTTAACACAAAAAAAACCGCTTACGGTACTTTATACCGATCAACGGGGGCTTAGATTAATGCCAAAAATCGCCGCAACACACCAACTCCGTAATTTTGGCAGTGCTTCTCTAGAATTAGCATATGTAGCTGAAGGACGTATTGACATGTACATTGACATCCGAGGACGACTCTCTATATATGATATCGCACCATCAATTTTATTGATTAAAGAAGCCGGCGGCAGTGTTTTTCTAACCGACAAATCAATTATGAATATTCTTGACCATATCAAAGAAAATAATACCGCTTATGATCCGAATGCCTTTCTATCAATTCCAGTAAGCCTTTCAACACGGTATTCTGTTATAGCCGCCGCAAACAATAGATTAATTGAGGATTTTCTCCACATCGTCGCATAAAAAATATTTCACAAGGAAATATAGGTTGAAAAATAAAGTGACCGCCTCATCAAACTCGATTTCAGGAGTATATCCCGTCACGTTTTCTTTTACACCCCGTTATCCGCAATGGACACCACCTAACGTCGTTAATCCACCTCACTGGGCAACAAAACCGAAAGACATAGCACAAATACGTGAAGAATTACTGGCAACAAATGTTATAGCGGTCGATCTGGAATCTGATCGACTTTATCGTTATTATCCACGTACAACCTTAATTCAATTGAATATAGCCGAGAAAATTTGGTTAATCGATCCTTTACGTTTAAAAAAACGCACATTAACTAAATTTTTGCAGCAAATCTTTTCTAATCCACGAATCACAAAAGTCTTTCACGATGGACGGCAAGACATTGCCGATTTAAAGCGAGAATTTAATGTCCGTGTGAAAAACATTTTTGATACCTCCATTGCCATGCGTTGTATGGGACATTCTTTTTTGGGATTAGAAAAAGTAGTTAAACATTATTTCGGCATCACTCTCAACAAAAAGTCTCAAAAAAAGAATTGGGGCAAACGACCGCTACCGACAGACATGGTACTATATGCACAACTGGATGTACATTTTCTACCCACCCTTTATCACATTCTCACGTTTGAACTCCAAAAAGCGGGAAGATTAGCATTAGCCCACGAACTCTTTGAATTCACTGAACGAACCCAACCACAAAAAGTAACTGTGAATTATGAGTTATATCAAGCCGTGTTGCAACAAAACCCGGACTTAACACCTCGACAACAACTATTACTTCGACGTTTATGGATTCTTCATGAAAAAATGGCTGAAAAAGTAGATCGCCCGCCATGGTTCCTTTTTAGGAAAGAACAACTGGTAAAAATAGTTAAAATACTACCAAAAACTGAAGATGAACTAAAAAAAATGTTTCCACATATAGAACGGCATCCAAAAATGTTTCCGAAGGATTTATTACACCAATTTATTGAAACGATCAAATCTATAAACGCGTTACCTGAAAAAAAAGTTTTAACTCTTTATAAAAAGGAAATTGAAAATGCCCCGTTAATTTCAATGAAAAAACGATGGATAACGGAAAAAAAGAATAAAAACGATGTTAAATTTACACCAATGCAAAAAAAGTTTTACTATATACTTATTGAAACACGAAAAAGACTTGCGGAGGATTTTTCCTTAGACCCGGATATTATTGCCTCTAAAGACGCATTAAAAGAGATGGCTAGACTCGGATTAAAAAATCTTTACCGACGACCGCGTATTAAAGATTTTGGACTTGCACACTGGGATCTTTTCGGAGATCGCCTTTTACAAATAGCCGAAAACCTCTTCCACTCATCTTTTTTCGAGAACAAAGATTGAAAAGCCTTCTGATTCCGAGATATGAGGATAAAGACGCTGTCCTTTTTTGCCAATCTCTTTAATTGGACTTGGAATGCCCAACCATAAAGGAAAATCCACTAATTTAAACGCTTTATGTTCTTTTAAGAAGTTTAAGATCACAAATTCGTTTTCAATTGGATGAATCGAACAGGTTACGTAAGTGAGTCTTCCGCCGGTCTTAAGGTAACGAGAAAGATTAGTCAGCATTTTAAGTTGCTGATTTGCCATATATTTTAAGTTGTGACGTTGAATTCGCCATTTAACTTCTGGTCGTTGTGGGAACGTACCACTACTTGAGCACGGCGCATCTAATAAAATTCGATCGTATATTTGATCAGCAGCAGCGGGTAAGGGTTCCCGCACATCTGCATAAACGGGCTTTACATTTTTTATATTGAATTGCGTTAACTTCTTTTTTAATTCTTGTAATCGAGGTTTTCTATTATCTGTTGCAATGATTGTACCTTGATTTTGCATTAAAGCCGCTATATGTGTTGTTTTTCCACCTGGTGCCGCACATGCATCTAAAATGACTTCACCCGGTTGCGGATCTAGGACATGTGAAATAAAGGCACTTCCTCTGTCTTGTAAATAGTAATATCCTTTTTTGGAAGATTCTAAACGCGGCAAGGGAAGTGCCGTCTCTTGAACTTTCACTACATCCGGAAGAAGAGGATCACGAACAAATTTCACACCTTCATCTTTTAATTCAGCTAAAATGTCGTCAATTGGAATCAAGGTATTCAAGCGTATATATCGCGGAAGTGGTTGATTATTCGCCTCATAAAGGCTTCTGATAAATGTCTGATCATACCATTGAAGTAAATCCCGAGTGAGCCACGTGGGATGGTAATACTGCAGTGAAAATCGTTCAACTTCATCTTTCACGTTTTTTAACAAACTATTAAAGCTATTACTATTTACTGTCGAAAGCACAGTTTTGATGGTGTGATATTGCCTTTCATTGACGTTTTCTAGTCGCTTTAAATGTTGTAAAATTGTTGTTTGAACCAACGGACTGGGAATTTTCTCAAACACTATTCTATAAATAGCAACAAATGTTAAATTCCTTAAAAAAGGATTTGCTAAGGAAACCGTTCCTTTTTTGCTACTTTCATGCAAAAGTCGAGTTAAAACACTTTTTCGTCGCATAGATTCAAAAACTAATGCATACACAGTCGAATGCAATTTCACATCGGTAATGCCAAAATCTTTTAATTTTTTCATAGCATTACGAAGCGAACACTGAGATTCTTGGGCATACGTCATAATATAGGCAGCTAAAAACTCACGCTCATGAATTAATTTAGGTTTAATGACTCATTCCCCCTCAAAAAAGAAAAAATTTGTAGATTAGTCCAAGTTTTCTTCCTAATCCGCTCTATTTATTTCTTTCTTATGACCGCAGTTTAATAAATGCATAAAGTGGGAAATGGTCTGACGCTGTCGATTGATAGATATCGCTATCTAAAACGATGAAGTGCTTGGAAAGAAAAATTCGGTCATTCGGTTCTTGTGGCTTTGTTGAACTCCAGGTTAATACATGAGTGGTCGTATTGTGTGCTGTTAAATATGCATCTTGAAACTCTTGAAGAACTAATGTGACCACGGTCGAGTTTGGCAAATAATTAAAGTCTCCAAGAAGAATTTTAGGTGTATTTATCTTTTGCATGATTGAAAGAATCTCTTTCGTTTGTATAGTGCGTTCTTCAACCGTCAAACCGATATGTGCCACGCCAATAGTTATTTTCGTATTATTCACCGTTATTTCAGCTGTTAATAACACACGTTGCTCAGTTGGACTTTCTAATAGATGATATTGGGTGTTTTTTAAGGGAAATCTTGACAGAAGCGCCACACCAAATGTTTGTTCGGATGTTGGTGGGCCATAATATGCATAATAATTGAGCTTTTCTGCTAAATAATGAACAATATCTTGATTAGCCGAGGTAACACGTGCGGTATCAGATTCTTGTAACCCTACTATATCAGCATTTAACGCCTTTATTACTTTAGCTACCGCGGCAAAATTGTTCCATCCATACGCGTCTAACCCTTGATGCACATTATAAGTTACAACAGTTAAGGTGGGTGGATTTTCTGGAATAGAAGGGGTAAAGAACACGTAATATGATGCTAATAAAAGAATTAACACGCCTAAAATAACAACCAACTGAATTTGGATTTTTTGCATTAGATTCATACTGTTTTCACCATCCTCCGATTAACAAGCACATCAAACAAAACCACTAAAGCCGCATAAGACAACATAGTTAAAAACACAATTATCTCGTCTTTTTCTCTGAAAAAGCCAATTGTTGCGGCGTATGTTACTGTGAAGATCAAGAAAAACGTCAAAAGAACGGTCACAAAGAAAGAAAGTGTTACTGAGAGATAAAAAGACGATTGTTGACTTTGGCGTGTAGTTTCTCGCTGCAAATCAAAGAAAAAGAAAGAAAGCACCCAAAATGAAAAAGTTGCAATAAAATAACTCAAAATATTAAATATATTGCCTAAATAAAGTATATCGATTATACTAAGGATCAAAAATACCCCGGTGATCAAGATTAGATAACGAGACTCAATGTTGAGTGAGACAATGTTGTATTCAAGGATGTAATAAATAACAAAGCCACACCATATAGCGATAATTGAAGAAATGACAACAAGGAAAACATTAGTTTGAGTCCACAAACCAAAAACCCAAATTGGTTCAAAAAAAAGAATATATAGCGTAAAAAAGAAGCCAAGGGCAAGACCAACCACAATAGCCAATAACGAGTCATTAGCGGTCTTTTCATCCGATTTTTGATAATTTGACAATTCAACGCCTTTGAACATGTTAAAAAGTATGATTAGCAGAAGAAAAACCACAAAAAAGAGAAACACACCACTTAATGTGTCATATGGCGTCGAAAAAGGCCCCATCATGTAAAAAACTTGATCAAATAAAGCTACAATAATAAATAATATTACATTATTTATCTTAAAAAAATTAAGCAATTGTAGCACTACTAAAAAAAAGATGACACCGCATGCAGTGGCAACTGCAAGAATGGCAACTTGTAAATACAAATTTATTTTGAGATATCCCACAATAGTGGCAAGAAGATATAATAATGCGAGAACAATTCCGT
>WAPZ01000435.1 GCA_015520535.1 Candidatus Heimdallarchaeota archaeon | reverse complement strand
TCAGTGGACTACGTTGAGTAGTGACGAAAAAGCGTCTTCATTTTTGTATTTGTTTCGAACTGCCGAGTCACTTTACCGCCATATATTACAAACAATGTTTCCGAGTGAAGCCAATGTCTCATTGACTTTTTACAATGTTATCGAGGCATTGCAAAAAAGAAGAATTTTAACGTATAACGAGCTTAAAGAACTGCGGCGGATTCGAAAGAAGAGAAATCTGTTAATACATCAATCATTAACTGGGGATTCTATTACGAGGGATGACATGGAAAGATTATTAGAAATTGTTGAAGATACCTTACAGCGGGTAGCAAGATCGTTTGAGGCGTAAAAAAGAATAAAGAAAGAATAGTATGATTTTGGTGCGAAGACTTTTCTTTTTGAATGGTAATACATTTAAGTGCATGCTCAACGAACAAACTGATTTTACATGAAAAAGATAGATAAAGTGAAAGGTGATAGTTTTTTGGCTTCTAAAATTAAAAAAATTGAAGATTTTGTATATCTAAAAGAATTTACACCGGTAAAATTTGAACAACCACCTATTCTTGTTCAAGGACTCCCGGGGATGGGATTAGTCGGAAAGATTGCGGCAGAACATCTGATCACAGAATTTTCAGGAACACTTATGGCACGAATATATTCATCCTTTCTTTCTCCCGTCGTTCAACTTTCAGAAGAAAATCTTCCTAAATTAGCGTGTCTTGAATTGTATGCTGTTACTAATCTCTCTCCACCATTAATCGTCTTTACGGGGGACTTTCAACCCGCTGATCTTGGCTTAGTTCAAGTTATTTTAGGAGTACTAAATTATTTGTCTAAATACAACTTTGAGGAAGTACTCGCCCTAGGTGGTGTCCGATTAGAATCTAAACACTTAGTTTTTGCAGTGACATACGATGTGTTAACGCTAAATTTTTTAAAGGAGAAAAAAGTTGCATTATTGAAGGAAGGTGATATTTCGGGCGCGGTTGCTGTTCTTAGCGCATTAGCCGCAGAACAAGGTTATAAATCTATTGTTTTGCTCGGACAAATCACACAACCTGGTATTGATCCAGTTGCCGCACAAAACGTGTTGGCAGTTTTCGAAGAACTGTATCAATTCGATCTTAAAAAGGAAAAATTAAAAACGCTTATTGAAGAAGCTGTTATAGAAAATAAACTTCTCCTTGGGGAGGACACTTCTGAAAGTAAAGAAAAATCCCCCGAATTTCATATATAAAAATTTAAAGGTGAAATTTTTTGGAAAGAAGACGACAAATCCCGTGGCATTATTATCCCACTCATGAAAAAGACGTTTACACAGTATACTTCATCGTATTGCTTCTGACTTCACTCATGATGTTTTTATTAGCATTAACAACGCAATATACACTTGTCGTGTTAGGATTACCATGGTGGGCAACAATTTTCTTTGTTCTAGCCTCTTTCTTTGGAAGTTTTGTCAATATCCCACTTTTTACCATAAAAAGTCAAACCAGTGAAACGCAAGAATACCTAGTTCGCTTTTTTTTCATGTCCTATGTGATTCGTGTGCCGACAATGCCTAAAAAAACCCTAATAAGCGTTAATGTAGGTGGCTGTGTCATTCCAACTATTATTAGTTTATGGATTATTCTTCAAAATCTCAAAGATTTGCCCTTGTTTATCCTAGCTGTCCTTTTAATTACCCTTTTGATTTATCCACTCGCTACTCCCGTAAAAGGACTTGGAATCACAATGCCCTTTTTAGTCCCACCTATAGTTTCGGCTATTATTGCTTTAATCATTGGAGCATTCAGCGGAAATTTGAACTTAGCACCAAGTTTGGCTTATGTTGGCGGTGTCTTAGGAACACTTATCGGTGCCGATATCTTGAATTTACCGAAAATACCCGATTTGGACGCCCCAATGGCAAGTATCGGCGGTGCTGGAACGTGGGATGGCATTTTCTTGACGGGAATTTTTTCGGTATCTTTAATTTTGCTGATTATTCCGCCTTTTTAGTTCAACATGGCATTTTTTTATTTTTTATCATTTTTTTCTTCTGTACGAATTTGTTCCAAAAATTCGTCTCTTAAATATGATTTGTAGTTCTTTGAAAGACTTCTGAGTGTATAGTCTCCTATAAAAAGGACAATCATCCATGGGAAAATATAATACACAAAAAAGGGATAAATACGTGAAAATTTAATTCGTTGTAACAACTGAAGGTATTTTTGCTGGGCTTGTGGGCTACCTTCGTTTTCGTCGACTGTAACGTTTTGCTTTTCCTTAATGATTACATTAAAGGAAAACGTTACGGTGCTTTGACTACTATAATTGTTCCAAATACCAATCACGGCCTTGTTATCAATGGTAAATGCAGGTACTTCTATTTTTTGAATTAAAAAATCTCTGATATCCTTACTAGAGTATTCATTTCTATATCCGGGCGGTTCAAATCGTTCAACAGTTTGATTAAAATTTAATTGTGCAAGATATGAAATAAAGGGCTGAAGTGGGCTGATAAAAAGCATAGCCGACGAATTTAGTGTGGAATTTACAAAAGAAAGTGATAAAATAATTGAAATCATGGAATTAGGCGTAATTTCATATGTTTCATAATAATATTGTCCGGCGTTTAGCTCTGTAGCTGTTGTAGAATCGCCAGTAGAGGTAATACTGGAGAATAATACAATACTAATAAAAATAGCCGTAAACATAACTTTTTTAGGTAAATTTCTGGGGACTATCACATCTGGTCTTAGGCATTCTTCTATAATAAACAAAGATTTTTAAGCTGAAAAATATTTGCTCGTTCTGACGACGTACTTGGCTGAAAAGAAAATGAATCCCATTACGTTTGATGACGTCTACCGCTACATACTCTGGGGTATGGGTAAAGAGGAATATCCACACGCTGAAAAAATTGCAACCTATGTTGCAAATAAGGTTGGGGCACAACCAGTTCCGGTTTCAGAAAATGATCCCATAATCATCGAGCATTATGAAAATCTTGATAACGTAGTGTATCGGGAACTTGTTAACATAGTTGGCGAAAAAAACATAGATACCGCATTACTTAGTCGCTTAGTTAATTCACATGGTCAATCATATCGTGATCTAGTGAAATATTATTATAACGTGCCAATAAAAGAAGTTCCGCTGGCTATAATTTATCCATCAAACGTAGATCAACTATTGGGTATATTTGACCTTGCACGACAATATGATTTGACTGTATTGCCAGTTGGCGGGAGAACAACCGTCACTGGATCGCTATTGCCATTTCAAAACACTTTGCTTGTCAATCTAAAGTACTTCAATCAAATCGAACACATTGACAAAATAAGTCATTATGTAGTCGTCCAGTGCGGAATATATGGTCCTGAGCTAGAAAGAGTCCTTAATAAACACGATTTAACGCTCGGGCATTTTCCACAGTCTTTTGAATACAGTACATTAGGTGGGTGGCTTGCAACACGCTCAGCTGGTCAATCATCAAATTTTTACGGCAAAATCGAAGATATGACATTAGGTATCGAAGTGGCAACACCAGTTGGGGTAATAAAGGTGGTACAAAACCCCAATACGGCTGCCGGTCCACGTATGATGGATTTATTCCTTGGCGCACAAGGAATTTTTGGAATTATAACTAAGGCGACGTTACGCGTTTGGCAACTAAACAGAAGAAAAAGAAAAGCACAAACTTTTTTCTTGCCGAATTTTGAAGAAGGGATAAAGATATTACGTGACTTGGCACAAACGGGAATACCGCCGGCTATCACAAGGCTTTCAGATGAGGAAGAAACGGCATTTTATCTGCAACTTCAAAAAATAGAACATAGTGAAAAAAAATCCTACTTAGTGCTGTTGAAGGCGCTTGAGGTATATTTGAAGCTTCGTCATCTTAAAAAACGTCGCTCTTTATTAATACTAGTTTATGACTCGCCACTAGAATATGCACGTGCCTCTTATGCTCTTTCAAAAAAAATCCTCAAAAAATATCATGCGGTTTCTGTGGGAAGTGATGGTGCAGCCTCATGGTTTCGACATCGTTTTCGGCATCCTTATCTTCGTGACATTATGATTCGCAAAGGAATTATGTTAGAAACTATGGAAACTGCTACAACATGGGATAATGTCCTTAAACTCTATAATAAAGTCAAAAAAACAGCAAGTCGATGGTTTCCTATTATATTAACTCATATTTCTCATATTTATCCGACTGGAGCAACTCTTTATTTTACTTTTATGGGAGCACAGAATCATGCCAATTTAGACCAAATCGCGGAAATACACAAAGAAATCAGTTGTACATTCGTTAAAAATGGTGGAACTACTTCACATCACCATGGTGTGGGAACTTTCTTCCGTCTTGCCTATCACAAGGAAGTAAATCCCATGATCATCAATCTAATCCGTATGATTAAGGCGACAGTTGACCCCAATAATGTTCTTGCACCTTTAAACATTCCATAAGTGCCATAGAAACAAATATGCGTACTACTTTTTAAAAGGGTGATTTCCACGTTATTAGAAAAAATCAACATAAAAACTAGCGTAAAAAAGAAAAAATATGGATATATGAAGTATTTTGTTCTGATTCTTTAGACATATCCTTTTGCAACCATTTGGAAGTAGAATGGTTTGAAAATCTTCTTAAACCACCACCAATAACGCGTAGAGCGCTTGGCTTTCGGCGGATGGCTGTAATTGAAGTCAAGGAACATTGATGAACCATATTTGGTCACAAAGAAGCATTGCACATGGCCATTGTATTTGTGAATACGATTTGAACCTTTTATTTGACTTTTTATGTTTTTGGCTATGATTGGAGCTTCATGATGAGCCGTACTTCCAGCTTTTGAGATTGGTAGGTTAGTAGCGTCTCCTAGAGCATAAATGTTATCAAACCCTTCGACACGTAAGGTATAACGATCTACATTGACCCAGCCTTGTTCATCGGTTGGTAAGCCCGATTCTTTTATGAAACTTTGTCCTCGGTGTGGTGGAATCATAATCAAAAGGTCATAATCTAGTTCTTCTCCTTCTAAGGAGTAAACCACTTTTTCTTCAGTGTCGACTTCATCCGTGTTAAAGAAGGTTTTGACTTCAATTCCCCGTTTTTTCATGAGGGGCTCAATGACCTCATTCGTGGTTTGGATACTAAAGGCTCGGTTTAGTGGCGAGGTGTATGTAATTTGTATCTGGTCACGGATCTTTTTCCTTCTATAATAATCATCGATGAGGAAGGCGCCCTCAATTGGAGCTGGTGGGCATTTGTATGGAATATCAGCGATTGAAATGACAATTTTTCCTTTATTAAATTCTTTAAGCTCATTATATAATCTTAAAGCTTCCTCACCATTATAAAAGTGATGAATGGTGTCATCCCACCAGTCCACGGCGTCAGTAGCAAGCCGTGAACCCGTCGCAATAACTAGGTAATCGTATTTAATCCCACCATGTTCTTTTGTTTGAACTTCTTGTGCTTCAGTGTCTATTTTTACAGCATAATCTTGTATCTTTTCTGATTTTCTCGGCAAGAGTTTTCGACTGTCTTTAACTAGGTTTTCCGGTTTTTCCTTCCCTATAATTACAAACAGATAACCAGGTTGGTAAGGATGTTTGAAAGTGGGATCAATCACGGTTAAATTAACTTTTGAACCAATTTTTCGGCGTAATTTATTTGCAACGATGGTACCACCAGTTCCCGCTCCCAAGATTACAACATTAGGTTTTTTTGTTTTTTTCATATACATCCACTCCTATTTAGTGTTTAATATTTTGAAACAGTTATTTATTTTCTTCGTCGTTTTCGTTCTCCTTTCTGGATGATGAAACCTTTATAGTCACCATAATCTTTAATTTCAATTAATTTATGACCAGATTTATTTGCCCATTCCGGGATATCCTTTGCAGAACCGGGATCAGAACTTAAAACCTCGATTACTTCTCCTACTTGAGCTGATTTAATGGCTCTAACTAATTCCATAAGTGGCCCGGGGCATTGGCTTCCCCTAGCATCGATTCTTTTACTAATTTCCACACTCATTTTCTTACCTCCTTAGGAAACTCTTTCTTTTCCATGTAAACCAAATTAATTCTCTTTTAAAAAAATACATCATGATTAGCAACAATGATTAGCACGATTGAGAATAATTTCACATGGCTTGAAAAAAATACGTTGGCAACTTTTGTCTGGTTTTGACAAATTTTCTCATCCACATTACTTGTTCATTTGCTTGGGGAAATATAATATTTAAAGTCATTAAAAAACAGATTTATCCTGTCTCTTATACACATCTGA
>WAPZ01000434.1 GCA_015520535.1 Candidatus Heimdallarchaeota archaeon | reverse complement strand
CTCCGTTTTGGGGAAGATTATCTGATCATTATGGAAGACGGCCAATCATTTTGATTGGACTGGTAGGGAGTTTTATTGGCTTTTCTTTGCTTGCAGTTACAGCTTTTTTCATAAACACATTAATTATGCTTTTCCTTTCCAGAATAATTTCTGGTATTTTTACAGGAGCCACACTACCGACGTCACAAGCTTTTATAAGCGATACTACCAGCGGAAAAGATCGTGCAAAAGGTTTTGGTATTTTAGGTGCGGCTTTTGGATTGGGTTTTAGTTTAGGACCGGGTATTGGTGGTGGACTTTATTTTGTGGGAACTCTTATTCAAACAAATCCGTATGGTCTCCCCGCAATTTTTTCTGCTATTTTAGCCTTAATCAACATTCTTATGGGTATTTCTTTTCTACCAGAAACGTATCCCCCAGAAAAAAGACAACAAGTCTTATTGAAAAGACAAAAGCAGTTAGAAAATGCCACACGATCGCGTTTCGAAATACTGACCGTCTTTTCCCAAAATCCCACTCTACTCACAATTGTAATCTTATTTGCAGTAGTAACGTTAGCGTTTAGCAGTATGGAAACTACGTTAGCTTTATTTGGTGGTTTAAGGGGATTTCTGGACCCAACCACCGCAGCTGGTGTCTTTTTAGTGGTAGGGATTGTTGCTATAATTACTCAAGGCGGTTTGATACGTCCACTATCTGAACGTTTTGCTGATTCTCTTCTAATCTCTAGTGGAATTTTTCTCCTAGCAATTAGCTTCTTTGCCTTAGCACACGTTTTTAGTTTAATTGAAATGATGGTGTGGGCAATACCATTAGCGTTTGGCTCTTCAATTGCAACTCCGGCCTTAGGTTCATTATTATCTAAAACAGCTCCCAAAGAACGACAAGGTGAAATATTAGGAATAAATCAAGGAATTAGTTCCTTAATGCGTATATTTGGTCCCTTGTTAGGAAATTCACTCCTTGATATCAGCACATTTTTACCATATCAGGTCGGTGCTGCCATTTTATTTATTGCCTTTTTAATTTCACTGCTTTTGTTAAAAATGACACAAAAAAAGACATTGATGACGTCAACATGCATCAACTGTGGTTTCCGACTACAAGAAGGAGCGGCATTTTGCCAACAATGCGGACTTGAATTCTAAAACATTTTTATTTACTTTTTTTCTTTTTTGTCTATAGTATAGAAAAATAGGGCTAAAATTAGCACTTTTTTAAAAAATAGAACGATTTAAATAAGTTCACCAATTTTTCAACTATACCATCCTCATTCAGCTAAAAAACGAAACTCTTTTAAATGTATGTCACTAAAGGACTGTTATAAGAAGAAAATAAAAGATCGAGGTTAAATTAAATGGCGTTACGTAAATACCATATATTAGGTGCGATTTTTCTCTTTTTAGCCTATTTAGTGGCGTATTTCGCATTATTCGAGAAACATCCAAAATTTGTTCCTTTTGAACCGATTTGGGTGACTACCGCATTTTTAATGGCAATTGTAGGCTCAGAATTTCCCGATTGGGATCACATGATTCACTTTTTGTCTCATCGAGACATAACAACACATTCTGCGGGCATTGCCGTCCTCCTCTTTCTTGCATACGCAACAAATGTGTTCTTTTTCGAGAATTTAAACCAAACGTTAGTGTATGGATTGGCACTTGCAGCGTTTATGGTCGGATTAGGGTCGCATCTCCTACTTGATCTTTTTCCAACATATGATCCCGAAAAACTGATTAATGACAAAGGTGCACTTCAAGCGTCAGCTTATATGCTTGGTGGGGTTATTCAAGGTTTAACTGGACAGGAACTGGTGAAAGCACTAAAAGGAACGTATTTGATCCATCTTCCATTTAAATCGCCAGTTATGAAAGAAGGAAAAAAGGTCGGACGATGGGAAATGCGTCGGACCTTACCGCTTCATCAAACACGGTGGTGGCTCTTTGTTAATGGAATAATTTCATTACTTTTAGGTGGCACTGTGGTTTGGATGTACTTCGCCTTTTAAGATCTTAATAACCACATTTCACTTATTTTTTTAAGAGCTGTGTCACGGAAAGGGTTAGATTGAATGCAATGACCCAATCAACAATGGTAACTATTTGTGACACGAAACACAATTCGCACACACTTTTTAAGATAACATAACTCAAATACATCAAATAAATTACGATTCCTAGGCCGATTGTATTGAGAAAGAAAAGGACAAGAAGGATTGTGTAGAGTGAGATTGTTTGTCCCATCAGAATAATGGGTTTAGCACGAAAAAGAAGAAAACCTAAGAAAGCATAAGAAAGCATCCCCACTAAGCCAATTAAAGAAATGGGAACACCAAAAATTTGACTGTAATTTGATAAATAAAGTGGAGTGCCGGGACAACCGCAAGTGCCACTGGTATAGAATGACCATGTTTGATATGAAAGTAAAAAAGCTGAAATTAATGAAGCTGTAATATAAATCAATAAAAGATTTTCATTTCTATCCAAAAAGTCCTCAACGTTAGAGGATAATTTGTTTTCAGCCATTAATATTGTCCATCCACAGTATTTTTATTCAGGAACTAAGTGACAGCCAATGTTAAACGCATTTACATTTGTTTCGATGAACTTCCCTTTCGATACTTTTGTGATTACTTGTCGGAAGGCTTCGGTATTGAGTTCGATAAGTTGTTTTTCTGACTTAATGAACCGATAAAAATTCATTTTCTGTATTATCTCTTTAAGTGACGATTGTTCAAGACCAAGAAATTGTGACAGCACACCAATAGCAACCATATTCACACTGACTGGAGTGGGCGCATTTTTTACTATAGGAATTCGTAGAACATCTTTTGTTGGTAATTGCGGCGGTAGAGAGACGGTATCCGCATCCGCTATCACTAAGGTATTTTTTCCGATGTTGGCAAGTTGTTCATAAAAAGCTTCATTAGAAAGGGCAAGGAGAATATCGGGAACATCGAAAAAGGGATTTTTCACGGTTTTGCGTTTATCATTAAGGACAATGTCAGAAAAAATTGGAGCCCCACGCGTTGAAGGACGATAAATGGTGACTTGGGATGCACCCCACCCTTTTTGCGCAGCAACCTCTCCAATAATTGAACCGGCAAATTTAATTCCTTGACCACCGTTACCACATAATCTGATTCGGATCATTTTTTATTCCACCCGCTTTAATGGTTCAAATTCACCATAGGGAACGGAAACGTATTTATGATTAAGGCTATCAAAAATAATGGGCGCCTTAGAGGCATATTTCTTTTGTTCGGCGGTGAGTGGTTTTGACGCCTCTTTCAGGGAATGGTATAGCGGAATGGGTTCTAATTGTTGATATCTTCCGAATAACGTATCACAAGGAGCAACTATCTCCACAAAAGAGGGACCTTTGGTATCAATGGCTTTTTTAATTGTTTTGACTAACATTCGTTGTTGAAGGATGGTATATCGGGCAATATACTGGGCTCCCGCAGCCTTTGCTAAATGTGGCAAATTGAAAGGATAGAGTTTTGCGCCTTCAGGTGTGGTTTTTGTTAATGCTAAATGTGGGGTAGTTGGTGCGGTTTGTCCGCCAGTTAAACCATATATATGGTTGTTAACGGCAATAATTGTAATATCGACTTGTCGTCGCATAATATGAATAAAATGATTACCGCCAATTGAAAATAAGTCACCATCGCCAGAAATCACGACAACTTCTAAATCTGGACGTGCAGTTTTAACACCAAATGCAAAAGGAATCGCTCTTCCGTGAGTCGTATGAAAACCATCAGCATTGACATACCCAGAAAAACGTCCAGTACATCCAATACCACTGATTGTTACTATTTGATTGGGATCCTTATCTTTAATAGCACGTAAATAGACTTGTAACAAAATTCCTAAACCACATCCGGGGCACCAAATATGTGGCAACCGTTCCACACGAACCATATTTTGTAATGGGTGTTCTGGAATTGTTATTTTATTTACAGATTTATGTTCACCTATTGTTGCCATATTTTTCACCAGCTGCTTGAATTTACGCCATAATTGTTTGAACATTTACGTTCTTTTCTATATAACGAACTAATTCCGATGCATAAATGGGAACCCCACCAATTTTAGTGTATGAAAAGATCTGCGCATCTCGCACATAGAATTTGACCGGCCAAATGAGTTGTCCTTTTGATAATTCGGGAACGATATAGGTATGTATCTGATCTTTAAATGGTTCAAAAACATGATTCGGGAAGGGCCATAATGTTCTTAATCGAATGCTACCAATTTTAAAGCCTTTCTCTCGTAATACATCGACCACTTCATACGTTACGCGTGAGGTTGAGCCATAGGACACCAATGCCATTTCAGCATCATCCATTTGATACAATTCGGTTGGCGGAAATTTATCTTTATATGTGTCTAATTTTTTGAAAATACGTTCGATAAGTTGAATGTGTTTCTGCGTATCCATATCCGGAAATCCCAAAAGATTGTGAGTTAAACCCGTATTAAACACGCGATTTCCCGTCCCAAAAAATTTCATTGGCGGCACTAAACTGGAGGGTGGGTTGATCTGTTGTTTCAATTCTCTGATACGTGCAGTCACATCATCCTCTGTGGGAATAGTAACAGATTCCTTCATTGTACTTAGGATTTGATCTAAGAGCACAATAACTGGGGTTCTTAGCTGTTCAGCGATTACAAACGAGTCAATCATGATATCATATGCTTCTTGAACAGAATTAGGCGCTAACACGACTAAAGAATAATCACCATGTGAGCCAAAACGTGCTTGGAGTAAATCTCCTTGAGCGGGATATGTGGGCATGCCGGTTGACGGGCCAACCCTCATTGAATCCACAATCACCACTGGGGTCTCAGTAATTACGGCAAGGCCAATAGTTTCTTGCATCAATGAAAATCCAGGCCCAGAAGTGGCGGTCATTGATTTTTTTCCACCCCATGCCGCACCTAAACATGCGACAATCGATGCAATTTCATCTTCCATCTGATAAAATTCCCCACCAACTTGTGGGAGTCGAGATGACATGAATTCGGCGATTTCACTAGATGGGGTGATGGGGTAACCATAATATCGTTCAACACCTCCCGACAACGCGCCTTCAGTGGCCGCCCAATTTCCACTTTTAAAATACTTCCCCGTACGAACACGTCGTCCTTGTGTCATCATTTAATCCCTCTATCCATTTCTTTTTTGCCTATTTTCTTTATGAATAATGTAAATAGCAAAGTCCGGGCAAGTCCACTCACATCGGTCGCAACCCACGCAGCTTTCTGCATCAGTAACTGTGACTGGACGATATCCCCGCGGTGAAATTTCATTACTCAGTGTCAATATTTTTTTTGGACAAATGTCAACACATAATTCACAGCCTTTACAACGATCTTTGCGAACCACAATTTCCAAATTTCTAGATGTGACCTCCCAAACTTGAACTAAATTAGCATCTATTTCTAACATTTTGTCAAGCACCCCATTTAAGACACATTTAGGAATTAAGAT
>WAPZ01000433.1 GCA_015520535.1 Candidatus Heimdallarchaeota archaeon | reverse complement strand
ATATGAGACTGAGGAACCAAATACCATTTTAATGGAATTTAAAGATTCTTTAACGGCATTTGACGGAACAAAAAAAGATACACGTGAAGGAAAAGGCTCGATTAACTGCCAAATATCGACCTATCTTTTCCAGTATCTCGAACAAAATGGCATTGCCACCCACTTCCTTAAGACCTTAAGCAAAAATCAAATGTTATGTAAAGTAACAGAAATCATACCTTTAGAGGTGGTCGTTAGAAATATAGCTGCGGGTAGCTTTTCAAAGCGTTATGGTATTGCTGAAGGCACAACGCTAGAAAAGCCGATTGTCGAATTCTTTTTAAAGGACGATGCTTTACATGATCCCTTAATACCAGAACAAGATGCCATTGTCCTAAAATATACAACCAATGAAGAACTTGAATTTTTAAAGATACAAGCATTAACAATAAATGAACTGCTGAAAACCTTTTTTGATCGCTTAAATGTTATAGTTGTTGACTTCAAATTAGAATTTGGGCGAACAAAAGATGGAGAAATTATATTAGCTGATGAAATTACCCCTGATACTATGCGGTTGTGGGACAAAGAAACGAAACAAAAGCTCGATAAAGATGTTTTTCGACGGGATTTAGGCGAGGTAATGACCGGTTATCGCGAATTACTAAGTCGAATAAACGACAACTGGGAAAGATTCCAAAATGCTCCACCAATTAAACTAAAAAGCACAATTGAAATTAAAATAATACCAAAAAAAGAAGTTTTTGACACGGTCGGTGAGTTAACAAAAGTCTTCTTGCAAAATAATGGTTATGAAGACCTTTTGACCACTAAATCTGGAAAAATATTAAAAATAACCTTTAACCGTCCATTAACCTCGAATTTACTGAGAAAACTCCGTAAAACAATTGAAGAAAAGTTAGTCAACTTAGAAACAGAGAATTACACAATCCATTTAACTTTCAATTAAGCAAAGGCGGAAGAAAAAAATGGTTGATGTAACTATTATAGCGGGTAGTAAAAGTGACGCTAAGATTGTTGAAAAAACAACAAAAGTATTTGATGAAAAAAACATTAAATATAACGTTTTTTTTGCTTCAGCACATCGAGAACCGCAAAAAGTGATAGAAATAGTCAATTCATCCGATGCTAAAGTTTTTATCTGCATTGCCGGCTTATCAGCTGCGTTACCGGGGTTTGTAGCTAGCCATACTACGAAACCGGTAATTGGTGTACCAGTTTCCAGTGCCTTAGGTGGGTTAGATGCTTTACTTTCAATTGCACAAATGCCTAAAGGAGTACCAGTTGCATGCGTTGGTATTGACAATGGACAGAATGCAGCCTTTTTAGCCGTCAGAATACTAAAACTTCTAAAATAAAAGGGTGTAAAACCAAATGACTGCCACACCATATGAAAGATATCAAACAGAAATTAACGCTATTTTCACTGAAGAATCACACCTTAAATACCAATTGTTAGTTGAAAAAACACTAGCAAAAGCTCATATGATGTTAGGAAAAATTCCAAAAGAAGCCTATGAAGAAATTGCAAACGCATGTGATAGTGGAAAGATAACATTGAAACGCGTTAAAGAAATAGAAAAAGAAACACACCATGATGTTATGGCAATGGTCTTGGCTATTTCAGAACAATGCCCAAAATATGGAGGATATGTTCATTTAGGTGCAACTTCATACGATATCCAAGATACTGTTCTTGGTTTACAACTCAAAGCAGCTAAAAGTATCATTTTGAAGCATCTTGTTGAATTTAAAGATGCGTTAACACATTTGATTCTAAAAACAAAGAATTTAGTTGCAATCGGACGGACACATGGCCAACATGCAATTCCAATTACATATGGCTTCAAATTTGCCAACTACCTTTCTGAGATTACATTGGCCGAAAACCTTCTGAAAAATGCAGAGGTAGCCTTCGGAAAAATGTCCGGTGCTGTCGGCACATATGCCTCTTTTGGAACGGATGAAGTCGAAAAAATTGTTATGCAACAATTAGGACTTAAAAAACTCCCAATCACAACACAAATTATCCCCCGAATTGTCCATTTTTCCTATTTAAGTGCATTAGCCGCTATTTCAAGTGTTCTTGCACGTTTAGCCACAGAAATCCGTCAATTACAGCGGACAGAGATTGGCGAAGTATATGAAAGTTTCGGCAAAAAACAAGTTGGCTCTTCGACTATGCCTCAGAAACGCAATCCACATCGTTCTGAAAGAGTATGTGGACTTACTAGGGTCATACAAAGCCATTTGCAAGTTGCATTGGACAACATCATCTTAGAACATGAACGTGATTTAACCAATTCTAGTGCAGAGCGTTATATCATACCACAAATGACAATTCTAACGGATTTCATTATCGTAGAAATGACAAAAATTCTAACGCACCTAGAAATTAATGAAGCTAATATACGGAAAAATTTGTATTTATTAAATGGGAGACAATGCGCTGAACGCCTAATGATACGTTTATCAGATTCAATAGGGAGACAAACTGCACATGAACTCTTAAAACAGCTTTCAAAGGAACAAGACTTTAAAAAAGCTGTAATGGAGCATCCCGTCATTAAAGAAGCACTTTCCGAAAAAGAGATTTTAAATCTGTTAGACCCCAAGACTTACATTGGGCTAGCAGCGAAAAAAGCTGAATCAG
This sequence comes from Candidatus Heimdallarchaeota archaeon, assembly GCA_015520535.1. Classification (GTDB taxonomy): domain Archaea; phylum Asgardarchaeota; class Heimdallarchaeia; order Hodarchaeales; family S146-22; genus S146-22. The sequence continues at coordinate 9,559 of WAPZ01000433.1, read as the reverse complement.
TTGCAAGACAGCTACATCCAAAGATACCGTCTGATTACGCCAGAGCTGGAGTTTCTTTAGCAGCTGAAGAGGATGATATAAAAAGAATTGGGCGTTGGGTTAAGAAGACACACCAATTTGGAAAAGTAGCAGCTAAATTTGGCCATTACGCCAACTTAATAGAATGGAAAGATGACTGGTTATTAGCTTTAACAGCAGATGGTGTGGGATCAAAGGTCTTAGTTGCCCAGATGGCTGAGAAATATGATACAATTGGGATCGATTGTGTAGCTATGAACGTAAATGATCTTATTTCTATGGGAATTCGACCAGTAGCGTTCGTGGACTACCTTGCAGTCGAATCACCACTTAAGGAAAGAGCTGAAGAGATTGCAAAGGGGTTGTACGAAGGTTGTCGACAAGCTGAAATACCACTTCTTGGCGGTGAATATGCGACTCTTCCGGAAATAATCAAAGGAATTGATTCCAAGGGATTTGATTTAGCTGGTGCAGCTTTGGGTGTTGTTCGCAGAAAAAATTTAATAACAGGTGATGCTATCCAAGCTGGAGACGCTGTTATAGGAATATCAAGTAACGGTCTGCATTCCAACGGCTATACTTTAGCACGAAAAGTTCTGTTAAACCAATATCCATTAGATTACGAGCTTCCGTGGGAGATTTCAATTGCCGATGAGCTTCTTAAGCCAACATACATCTACACCAAACCGATTTTAAGTTTGCTTGAAAATAATACCACAATCCATGGATTGGCTCACATAACTGGTAGTGGCTTCAAAAAACTACATCGTATCACAAAATACGGCTTTGAAATCACGACCTATCCAAAAATTCCCGAAATTTTCCACTTTATTCAGCAAAATGGGAACATTTCATACCAAGAAATGTTTTCGACTTTTAACATGGGAATCGGCTTTATAGTCATAACACCAATGGAAGAAAAGGAGGATGCCCTTTCTCAACTTAATAAATTCTATCCTTCTTATGAACTAGGCATTATCACTAAAGATTCGGCAGTAAATATTAAACCATACAAAGTAATATTATAAAATGGTTTAAAATGGTGAAATTTATGAGTACACAAACGAAAAGTGCTGGAGAAAGATTTCGCGATGCGTTAGAGCAAGAAAAACCCCTTCAAATAGTGGGGACGATAAATGCCTTGATGGCAATGCTAACTCAAAAAGTAGGTTTTCGCGTTATTTATCTCTCTGGATCTGGAGTTGCTAGTGCGTCTTATGGTTTACCGGACTTAGGAATTACTACACTAGATAACGTAGCAGAAGATGCTCGACGTATAACGGATGCGGTTGACTTACCACTTCTTGTCGACATCGACACTGGTTTCGGTGGAACAGTATTTTCAATCCAACGGACAATACGTACACTAGAAAAAATAGGAGTGGCTGCGGTTCATATAGAAGATCAAGAGTTACAAAAAAGGTGTGGTCACCGTCCTGGTAAACGTGTTGTGTCTGCTGAAGAAATGTGTGACCGTATTACAGCAGCAATAAAAGCAAGAAAAGACAAAAATTTTATGGTGATAGCACGGACAGATGCCCTTGCAATAGAAGGACTAGAAAAAACATTGACTCGTGCAAAGATGTACGAGTCTGTGGGCGCCGACGCTATTTTTGTAGAGGCGGTTACTCAGTTAGACGAATATAAAAGATTTAAAGAAGAACTTTCTGTGCCTATACTTGCTAACATTACTGAGTTTGGGAAAACTCCACTTTTTACCATTGATGAACTACGTTCTGTCGGTGTAGATATGGTTTTATATCCGTTAACCATATTTAGAGTAATGAATAAAGCAGCTGAAATAGCTTATAGAACATTACGAGAAACAGGAACGCAAAAAGCATTAATTGATAAAATGCAGACCCGAGAAGAATTATATGAATTAATCGACTATTATAAATATGAAAAAATGGTAGATGAGCTATATTCAAAAAATAAATAGGTGTGTGCCTAAAAAATGTCAAAGGTAGATAAAAAAACCGCAGGTTTAAGAGGTTTAAAGGTCGGAAACACGGCAATTTGTACGGTTGGAAGAGAAGGAAAGCATTTGCATTACAGAGGATATTCGATTGAAGATTTAGCTGACAAAAGTACATTTGAAGAGGTTTCGTACCTTTTGCTCTTTGGTGAACTGCCAACACAGTCCCAGTTGTCAGAATGGAAGGAAAAATTACAGGAAAACCGCAGTTTACCAGATAAATTAAAGTCGGTACTAGAAAGCATTCCTAAAACAGCACATCCGATGGCAGTAATGCGTACAGCAGTTTCGTTTTTAGGAACGATCGAACCGGAAGAAGATTTAGAAGGAAAAAATGCTGCGACGCGTCTTCTTAGTGTTCTTCCTTCCGTTCTTGGGTATTGGTATCGCTATTCCCATAAAAAGCCAATACCGGATGATAGTTCCACAGAAGAAACATATGCTGGTTATTTGTTAAAATGGATAAAAAATAATGATGAACCAATTTCGGAAACTGAACGACAAATGATGGATTGCGCTCTCATTTTATATGCTGAACATGAATTCAACGCGTCAACATTTACAGCACGCGTGTGTGCATCTACATTGTCAGATTATTATTCGTGTATTACTGGTGCAATCGGGACGTTACGCGGACCGTTACATGGTGGCGCAAACGAAGCTGCAATGAAACTTATTTTAAGTTTTTCGTCCGAAGCTGAAGCTGAAGAGAAAATCAAAGAAATGCTCTCTAAGAAACAAAAAATAATGGGTTTTGGACACGCTGTATACAAGGAAAGAGATCCTAGAAGCCCAATAATAAAAAGTTGGGCTAAAAAATTGTGTGAAAAGAAAAATGGTATGAAAATATTTAATATTGCAGAGACAATAGAAAAAGTAATGTGGGACGAAAAACGGCTTTTCCCTAATTTAGACTTTTATTCCGCAGTAGCATTTTATATGGCAGACATTGATATTCCACTCTTTACGCCAATATTCGTTATTAGTCGGTCAACTGGCTGGTCAGCACACATTTTTGAACAACGAAGCGACAATGTCCTCATAAGACCTAATGCAAACTATATTGGGCCGGAGCCACGCCCATATATTCCCTTGGAACAACGTTAATACATATTTCCGTAATAGGTGACAAAAATGCCGACCCACGAAACTCCACTAAATGTTAGACCACCACCAGATAAAGAGCTGGTTGATATTGCAGAGTATGTGCTCAATTATGAAATTACATCCCTTGAAGCCTATGAAACCGCACGATTATGTTTAATGGACAGTATTGGCTGCGCAGTTTTGGCTTTAAGGTTTCCAGAATGCAGAAAAATGCTAGGACCATATATACCAGGAAGTTTCATTCCCAATGGTGCACGCGTCCCTGGAACAAAATTTGAATTGGATCCAGTTACAGCAGCCTTTAATATTGGAACCATGATCCGTTGGTTAGACTACAATGATACTTGGCTAGCAGCAGAATGGGGACATCCATCGGACAACCTTGGTGCTATTTTGGCTGTAGCCGATTGGATCTCACGAAGAAATGTAGCGAACGGTCTAAAACCACTTAAAATACGCGACGTTCTGACAGCGATGATTAAAGCATATGAAATACAAGGTGTTATGGCATTAGAAAACGCTTTCAATAAAAAAGGCTTAGATCATGTCATTTTGGTTAAACTTGCAAGTACCGCGGTTACGACAGCGTTGCTTGGTGGTACAAAAGAACAAATAATTAATGCAATTTCAAACGTTTGGGTCGACTTAGGACCATTGAGGACATATCGTCATGCACCAAATACTGGTTCCCGAAAAAGTTGGGCAGCTGGTGATGCCACTAGCCGTGGCGTTTTTCTAGCTATTCAAGCAATTCGCGGAGAAATGGGATATCCTAGCGTGTTAACAGCACCAAAATGGGGTTTTTATGACCGAATTTGGAATGGAGAACGTTTTCGATTTCAACGACCGTATAGTAGTTATGTAATGGAAAATATTCTTTTTAAAGTCTCCTATCCTGCTGAATTCCATGCACAAACAGCTGTTGAAGCTGCAATAAAATTACATCCCCTTGTTAAAGATAAACTTGATGAAATTGAACGTATAGAAATAATAACACAAGAAGCCGGCGTTCGAATTATTGATAAACGCGGTCCACTATATAATCCGGCTGATCGAGATCATTGTATCCAATACATGACTGCAATTGGACTAATTTTTGGCAACTTAACTGCAGAAGACTATGAAGACGAACGTGCCTCCGATCCTCGAATTGATGAATTACGTGAAAAAATGGTGGTGAAAGAAGACCCACTCTACACAAAATACTACCACGATCCAGACAAAAGAGCTATACCCAATTCCGTGCAAGTGTTTTTCAAAGACGGTACTTCGACTGAACGGGTCGAAGTGCTATATCCAATCGGTCACCGTCGTAGACGAGATGAGGCTTTACCGTTACTAGAAGAAAAATTCAAACACAATATGCTTACACGTTTTCCCGAACATCGCGTCGAAGAATTATTGAAACTGTTCAAAAGTCCGGAAACACTAGAGGAAATGCCAGTTCACTTATTTATGGAAAAATTGGTCTTTTAATATCATTTTTACCTTTTTTTCGGTGCTAAAAATGAAAATTTTTCCCATATCAAGTGAATCTCTTGGAACACGATCATCGTGCCATTTAATAACAACCGAGGATGTCACCATTCTTATTGACCCCAGTGTCTCGTTAGGCCCACGACGTTATGGGCTTCCACCGCATCCACTGGAACTTGCTATATCAAAACACACGCGGGACGTTATATTAGATTTAGTTGAGCAAACGGATATCTTAATAACAACACATTATCATGGAGACCATTATACACTAGGAGTAAAACGTATTGTCGAGTTTACAGATAATGAAGTCGCGAACCGCACGTATGGCCCAAAAAAACGCGTACCATATCAGCTACATTTTGCTAAATCACCCAATGACACGAATTTCAATCAAAAAAAACGTGCGTATTACTTATGGCGGCGAAAAGACATTAATATAAAGCCGGCTGATGGTACGAAATTAAAAATTGGGGACACATTGCTTGAGTTTTCACCTTCATATCCACATGGCAGTGAACATTCGAAACTAGGAACAGTTATTGGGATTTATATCGAAGATTCAAGCGATTCTTGGCTTTATACTGGTGACGTTGATGGCCCGGGAAATGCAAAAGCTGTCGAGTTTATTTTATCGCATGAAGCTGATTTTCTATTAATCGACGGTCCTCCATTTTATCACCCACAAGTGAGCAAACAAGAAATTGAAATTTCCTTTGAGAATTTAAAAAAGATTGTCAAAAATACGGATAGCAAAATTCTCTTAGAACATCATTTTCTACGTGCTTTAAACTGGAAGGAAAAAATGCAAGAATTCGAGTTAAACATCGATCCCTTAAACTTTGCTCAGTATATTGGTATAGAAGCTTTATTTTTAGAGGCAAACAGAAAAAATCTCATGAAAGAACAACCGCCACCAAAAAACTATATGCAAGCCTTACAAAACAATGATCCTGAGATTCTCGCATATCTTGATGATGTGTTCGAAAATAACACCGCATTACAAGAATTAAAACGTTATTTAAAGAAGATCAAACAAAAATCCTTTAATATAACAGAAAAGGAACGACTCAATATCGAATGGATAAAAATAGAAGAAGAACCTGTCATTTGAGAAGAATTCGCAACAATTTGGGCAAAAAATCACGGACTACATCTAGTTGCTGCAAGATAATAGCGATTATCCCGAGTAGAAAACTGGCAAGAAACCATAACCACCATAATCGAACAATTTTGTTCCACAGCGAATTATCTTGCACCGTACTTTGCTGTAATAGTTTTTTTTCAGCTTCCGCCGTCAGTTTTCTTACGTTCGATGTTAAACGTTTTCTTTTATCTTTAGGGGTATAAATTTGATGTAATTTGGGGGAAATATATTTTTTATCACATAACGGACATTTTGTAGAGACCAATGTCACACGAGTTAAAGTGGGATCCATTTCAAACATCAGCAACGCTAATTCTTTTGCTTCTGCAACCATATCTTCTGTCAATTTCTTTACAGCGACTGCATTTTGAAGGGAGGTCTCGATTGAACGCTTACTAATGCTAAAATAGGGTGTTCCAGCAACTTTCATGGGGATATATTCTCGTAATTTAGAGCCATCTTTTTTACAAAACCAAAATTGGCTGAGTTTTTCATCAAAAGACATTGATTTTCATCTTTCACTGCTTTACACGGAGTTGTTCTCCATTTAGAGCGTCTTCAAATAGAAATAAATTATTTTCGATGAGAGCGCATATATTTCTGTTTAACGGATAACTAAATCTGCTATATCAACAGCTATTTCGAGATTTCTAGTTAAGAAGCGTGTTAATTGGTAAACCATCTGATAATTTGTTATATCTCCATTGATTTCAGCAGATGCAAATAGTGCATCTTTCGATTCCCATAACTCTAAAATTTTTGTTTTTAAAGAATCCGCAGTATGAACATCACGACTTAGAAAGGCTTTAAAGCAAGATAAAATATTTTTGTGGGTTTCTTCCATTAAACGAATAAATTTTTTCTGCAAATCGTGGGAAAACAACATATCAACGCTCATTTTATGCTTTAATGTCATATTACATATCTCGACGGCGAGGTCCCCTAGTTCCTCAGCATATGAACCAAGTAACCTCCAATCTAAACATTCTTCTGGTACAATTGGATGTTGAAGTTCTGGATGACGTAAGAACGTCTTAAGTAATCGAACCACAAGAAAGTACAAACGATTGACTTCGTGGTCACGCTCAATTACTTCTTTAGCTAATGTTTTATCACTAGTAAAAAACGACTTAATTCCGTCTTTCTGCATTGTTAAGGCAATATTAAGGCAGTTAGTAATATATTCGCGTGGATCTTGGCGTTCAACAGACTCGATGAGGAAGTGTAATTCTAAATCCGTGGTTGTTTCTTTTAAAATTTCTAGACCAATTAAAGTTTGTGCGGTTTCACGAATAATTTTTTTATTTTTAACATTCTTAATCCTAATAATATCATATCCGGATAAGTAACTAGAGAGGATTTCCCGGCGTAATAACGGTGAATCTTCTAACGTTATAACTTGCCGCAGTTTTTTTAGTTTTTCTGGATAAAGAACAAGAATTCCATGTTCCTTCTCAATAATAACGATTTTATCACCTTTTTCTATTTTGTACTTCTCCGTCCATTTTTTTGGTAAACTTATAACGTGCGTTCCACTACCAAACCGCTGAATTGATCTTATTTCCATCTTTTATTTCACGACTTCATTTTTTTAATAGTAAAAGCCGGCTCTTCTATCCAAGTTGACTTACATTGGGGGCATTTTGATGGTTTTGTGAGATGCTTCTTATGAGAAAACTGAAATCCACAACTACGACACTGAGCCGGCACCATTAATAACTCCAAATCTCCCGAATGTTTCAATGTCTTTGAAAGATGTTGCAAATCCGTCGCTACTTCTTTTGGAGTCATTTCTAATAATTTTGCCAAATGACTCAATGAATAAACGCCATTCATTAGAACCTCAATCAATTTCTCTCTTCGGCTCAATATATTCCCCTTTTATCCTCGTTTTTGGCGTGAACTCAACCATAGTTTACGTGCAAGGGTTTGTTCCGGCGAAGCTCGCCTAATTGTTATTAATTCAAAGTCTTTTGGCGGTGTTGTTGTTTTAATTCGTATTTCTTTAAGTAGATTTCTTCTAAAGATAGTCACTTTTATAACTTCACCTGGTTTAAACAACTTTAACTTATTGTCAAACGTTTTTGCTGTGACTTTGTAGTTGTTTAATGCTATAATTTCATCATTCGGCATTAAACCCGATCGAAAGGCCGGAGAGTCTTCAATGACATGAACTACTTGGGGACAGTTTGCCGAGTTTGAGCTAAGTTTGACGCCAAGATACGGTGTTTTTATATCTTTGTTTTTTTCACGGAGTTGTAATCCCACATACTGGAAAAAATCGTTGTATGGAATATCTTCCGTTCCTTCAACATATTTTTGGAAAAATTCTGACAAATTCGCTTTAGTAACATGCTGTATGATAGAATATAGTTGATCCTCACGGTAAGGTTGCTTTTTTTTGGCATATTCATGATATAAATACTCAAATACAGTATCTAGGCTTTTTTGACTTTTTGTTTGACGCCGAATTTCTAAGTCTAACAAAAGATTTACAATTTCGCCTTTGAGGTAATAAGAAACGCTAGTATTGATGAAATTGGGGTCAGTATCACGCATATATAGTTTTATCCATGTTAAGAATGAGGACATCGTTAATGAATGGCGTTTTTTACCAGGCATGTGTTCAAATTGAGTGATTTTTTCAGCCAAATTATCTAAAAACGTCTTCATATTTATGAGTTTACTCCGAATTAGAGTTAACGTGCTATAGTATGATGTAGCGCCTTCGACAAACCATAAAACTTTCGAATAATTTTCTTTAGTATAATCAAAGGGTGGTGACAACGTATTTGGGTATATTCGCTTAATATTCCACGTATGAAAAAATTCATGAGCCTCTAACGAAAGATACGATCGATATCGTTCTTGAAAGCCTTTTATAGTCAGCATGCTCACATTAGACGCTCTATGTTCTAACCCACCTCCAACTTTGTCAGCAGAATCAAATATTAAGAAAAAATAATATTGCTTATAATCTGGAATTTCACCAAAAATTGCCGCTTGTTCTAACACTATCCTTTTTAAGTCATTCCGCATTTTTTGTGGAGTATATAATGGAGGTCGATTAACTAAGACTAAATGGTGTGGTTTACCGCTAATATTGAATGTTTCAATTTCATATTTTCGACAAATAAGAATTGGGCTATCCACTAATTCATCAAAGTTTTCTGCTACAAATGAGCGAGATACTTTTTTGTAGGCTGGTAAGGAGACAAAAGTTCGCCAACCTTTTGGTGGCGTCACTCTTAAGATGGAAGGTTTGGTCTGAAACGCTTTGTTATACATAAACAGAGTAGTACCATTGAAAATGCCAAAATCATCAGAAAGATAACTTGTACGAACGGTGAAATCATTGGTGTATACATAGTAAGAGATTTTTATACTGTTGACGTTGTTTTCAATGTAGATGCGCCATTGGAACTTATTTTTGCGTTCAAATCGAAGAAACACTCCCGACTCATCTGTTACTTTGACATCAAAAACATGTCGAGGAAATTCCCTTATTTTATATGATCCTGGTGTCCACACCGGCATTAACATGTCAAAGTATTCTTTTTTCTTTAAAACTTCTGGTAAATTAAAATAAATCTCTACTCGAACGCGTTGTTCACTCGGATTTTCCACAATTAGATGATATTCAACATCTATTGCAGTAGAATTCGCTACTGTTGTCATAATGATCACATATCACACCTATTTTTCGAAAAATAAAACCTTTATTATTGGACAAATCTTTCTATTCAAGAATTTGATAGAATAGTAGCTGAAAAAGAACTAGCACAAAATAACGACAACTATAAAGAGTTTTAAGCCAAATAAACGATTAAAAG
>WAPZ01000432.1 GCA_015520535.1 Candidatus Heimdallarchaeota archaeon | reverse complement strand
GTTCAATAATCCCAAGAGATTTGTTATAAATGTTAGTCGAAGCACTGGACCGTAGTTCTATCTGTGGATTCCCCGCTAAAGCATCTTCTACCTGTTTCCACAGTTGCTCTGAAAGGGCTTCATGATCCATCATTAACAAAATTTTATGAAGCACGGCCGCGCGGTGGAGGCGACCGTTATCTTCCCGAAATACAGCCGCTGCCCCAACCTGGGCTAATTGAACCGGGCTAGAGCGGTCGTGCTCTAAAACTGTGCCGATAAAATAGGTTTTAGTAGAACCATCCAAGAAATAACGGAATAGATGATTTTCCTGGCGAGAAACCGGTGTTAAAGTATGATACAGTTGGCGTTTTGGTGTTTCCCACAAGTTAGTCACATTTTCATCTTTTCCGCCGGTTACACGATCATAGGCTTCTTCTAAATCCGGTAATACTAAATCAACAATTGCTTGCCCGGTGGCAGGAAGTACACGCGCCTCGGTAGCCAGGGTTTGCAATGCAGGTTGAAGTGGGGCAAAGGGGTTAGGCATAATTTAACTCCATGGTTCTGGTGCTTCACTTGGAATATTTTCTACCTTTGGGAGAGAAATATTAACTGCGGTATTAACTGGAAACATTTTACTTTTAATTTCATTTATTAATGCTCTTCTTACATTAAGCCAATCTGAATCGCCCTGTGGATTATCAATTTTATTCACTACTTGTTTAAAATAGTAGTCAAATGTAATTATACGATCAGCCTGAGATGCAATAGCACAACCAAACATCCAGCAATCCAAAACATCTAAAAAAACATTGCTCTGCAAAAATTCAGAAAAGTTTATAATAAATGAGATATCATCTAAGATGTCCTCAACAAATTCAATTTTAATGTTCCCCTTATTTTCTAAGACATTGAACATATTATCTAATTCGTTTCGTAATTTTTTATAATCTTTTTTAGGTATATACATACTTACCAGTTCACTCAAATCGCGTAATCTCTGTCTCATTCGATAAGAAATTCCCTCTTGAGCTAACCTAAAATGTCCCTGACCATCCAGTATACCAAAAAGTATTTCTGCTTTGCTTAGTCGAGAAGTATAAAAAGAAACTTTATTCTGATGTGTCAAGTTTTGTAGATAAGCCAGTATTTTACCACCATTCATTACAAAACCAGCAATACTTCCGGGAAGTTTTTCTTTCAATCTATCTTGAATTTCATCAAATGTTTTTCGTTTCTTCCCAAAAGGGGGTAACCTTAACTTTTTAGCATGGCGTAAGTAAGAATTCATATATTGCAACGCATTCGTATCTAAAAAATAAACAGGCTGAAACATGTTGTCCCCATTGCTCATTCTCCATCCCCCTACTCATCTGTCTTTTGGAACGGATAAAGTTCTTGTTGTATACCTTCGAGAAAATTCTCAGAAAACGGAATTTTTATGGTATCACCTTCGATAACTGCTCTTGCAATGGAAATACTACAAACTTTTACCAAACGTCGAGGAGATGATTTAATATCCTCTCTCAGGATAGTAGTTAGATTTTCGGGAAAAGGGTATAATTCATCTCCTATGTAGTTATTTATTCTAGCTTGTTTTAGTCGATTTCCGATTAAATTAATTACTTCATTATCATTAAGTGGAGGAATCTCAAATTTATGTTCTCCTTGGCTTATAAATCTCTGCCATAATGCAGGCTCCAGTTTTTCAGTAACTTCTGCTGCTTGTGGAGTCATGGCCACAAATATCCAGAACTGCTCTTTTTCTGTTAATCGAAGTAAGCGTTTCATCGTAGCCAGATATTCATGAGCCTGTCGTTTAGTAAGCCGTTTTTGTAAAGAGATCTCTTCAAATTCATCTATTAAAAATGCAATAGATTCCGCATTACCTGTTAGTTTTAAAGCTCTTAACACCGCAGCGAAATAAGGGGCCTCTTCTCCTTCGGCAACCAGTGAGCCTCGTTTCCCAGCAACAAAATCTTTGTATTCAAAATAAGGTTTATCATAAGTTTCGATTAAAAGACGCGCTAATTTATGCCGGATTTCTTCATCGGTAGCTATACTATACTCCTGTATTTTATTTGATAAAACTCGAATAGCATCGCTCTCCCGACGGTGTTTCCAAACATAAAATAGCCAATCTCTAAAACCTTTGTCAAAAAAAGAAGGCTGATAACCCGGTAGAATAGGACTTAAAAACTCCCATAAAGATTTAGCAAATTCTTCACGACCAACTTGCCGAAATAATTGATTGGCTAAGTCATAAAACTGAACCCCCGGATTGTCAAATAAAAAAGGTTGTATCCTGCGACTTTCCTTAGGTAATTCTTCTCGAGCTAACCATTGTAGTAAATAGCTTTTTCCGCTTCCATATTCACCAAGTATGGCAAATGCTTTAGGGCCCGGCGTATGCTGCAAAGTATCTAAAAACTTTTGTATTGGCAATTTCCACCTTTCAGGTATCCATAACTCTCCAGAAACGGGGATACCGCTCGCAGCAGGTTCAAATGGATTATATTTTAGACCTAAACGTTCATAGTTGTTGGCCATTTAAACACCTCCAAAAATTTTCGATGAATGCGAATATGGGAAATATAATATCCACTGCTATCTTGTAAATAACTTCGCAATTGGTAGGCTTCAGATTTTGGAGAACCGGCTGTAATCGTAGCAAAAGATTCTGATGTTGGAATCGTTACAATATATTCGGGATATGATCGAATTAAAAAGCTCAGCGTTTTGAAGATTGTTGTTAAAGAAATGTGAAAATGTGGCCCCCAACGAAGGGCAAAATCTCGAATAGAAATTTTTGTCCATTCTTGTGTGGATAGTGAATTTAGTATTGTTTTAATAATATTCGAATCAGGAATTTTACTTTCAATATATGTAGGGTACATTAC
>WAPZ01000431.1 GCA_015520535.1 Candidatus Heimdallarchaeota archaeon | reverse complement strand
ATCGTAATACGTCTCAATCGCCTGCCGACAGGCCCATTTCAGACAGCGGCCCTCTGAAACCCTTATATTACAAGGCTTCCAGACCCCTGTTTCGAGGATCTCACCCATTTTTCGCCAATATATAAGCAAACTTCCATTTTGGCAAGTTTTTTCTTTTCCGTAACGCATTATTTTTATTGAGATTAAATATGCAACCAGGATCTCAAATGTAGTTATCCTGTTGATTATTATTAATTTAAGGTTAAAATTTCTTTTCGTGTTATTTTTCACAAGCGATCCTTGTTAAACAGGGTTAAAATATCCGTATCCGGTTGCCGTTTTGGCACCAAATCCATGGTTTTGCCCGGTTTCCTGGATCAAAGTTCTTAGGTCATTAATATATTTGGCAGCATTTTGGGTAAGTGAAACAAATTGAAACAAAAACACGGTGTTTGCTGGCACTGTTAAAAAAGGTTGTGGCACAGGATTGTAAATATCGGCTGGGGGATTTTCCCCCTCACTGGTGTAATAAGGCATATAATGGGGGGTAATAATATCCATTTCCAAACCGGGAAAAGATTCAGGTTCCGGGTAAGCATCCAGGAACATTACTTGACCCTGGGATGGTTTTGTAATCGCATTGCCCTGGGGGCCAAAAATGTCTATGACTTGATATTTATTGAAAACTTTTCCCGTTTCTAATTTCACCTGGTCATTTTTTGCCCATTTCTCAACTGGTTTGCCCGCTAAAAATTCCAGATAACTCAACACCGCCCCTTTCCAGGAACTTCCAGGGATGTACGGAAAGCCCGTTGTCCAGTCCAAGCTTAATCCCCATTCCAGCCGATGCTGGTAACCCACGCCGCACAGCAAGCGACTGGTAGTGGCCATTTTCAGCGTTTGGATTCCGGGTAGGTTATTTAATTTATCCAATCGTCGCCTGAGTATTTTTTTCTCTAATTTTTGAGAAAGCCGCACAACGCCGCGTAATACGTCTGCTTTCTCAACCCCATCATTGGCTAAACCAGAGGGACGACCATTTTTAAAAATTTCATTTTGTTCTTTTTTCGACAAAGGCAAATATTTATAGTAAAAAAGCCCTAAATTAAAACTATGATTTACTACATCTTTATGTGAGATTTTAAAAATTTGAGTTTTCACGTTTCCCCCCTTTTTACCGAACAGAAGGATCAGCTTTCAGTGCCAATCCTATTCGCTTAAACCAGATCACATAATTAAGCAATTGATTTTCAATGTAAAGATATTTTTCCAGCGCCAGGCTTTCTTCTATCATGTACTCGATAATATTTCTGCTATCGTTTTCGTTTAATTGCAGAATTTCTCTGGAGTAGTTGTTAATTGCATTAAACAGCTCCTGATACTTTTTCCCTTCTTCGGAGTCTTTGGCCTTGCTTAAAATAAAGGACAGGGTTTGGAGCATACCATCCCGCACCATCATGGAAGGCCATCCTTTAACAAATCCCCAGAAATTTTTATCTTTCTCCACATCGTCGAGACTATCAAGAGCCGATTTCACCGCCCTGGCAACGGCAATTTCTGGAGACTGCAATGGTTGAGTTGCCATTAGATAACTCCTTTTTTTCATTACAGTGGTATTTTTTCATAAAAACATTATTTGAGTTAAACCATAACCTACTGTTTCGTTTCCGCCAATCTGAATAATCCTATCATTCAATGCCGTTTGTAAATTACCGATTTCTTGCTGATTAGAAACTGACGGCAAAATGAAGGAATACATAACGGTTTCCGCCGGCAGGGTTTCCTCGTACCAGAGATTTTCGCTGGTTTTATTCTCTTTCAGCTTATTTCGTGCGATGATTTGCGTAGCATTATTTACCAAATATTGGAATAATACCTCATCTATATTTATGATATCTTTTTTCAGAAGAAAATCAATGCCAAGAAATTTTTCGTTGTTATTTTGATCGACGTCGTATGCAAACATATAATCTTCTAAAAGAATATGTTGATCAGGGTTAAATCGTTCAGCAGTAACCTGGGAGGCCTTGGGTACATCAATATTTGTCAATGCTTGGTTTTCCCCTTTTGCAATTTCGTAATCCCTTTTGAATCGCTGCAGCACAAAATCGCATGTAACCCATTTAAAACTGCCTTTGCTGGAGCGAACCGGGAAAAGGAGAATCTTCAGATCGGTAAAAATGGCTCCACCTGCCCCACTGGTCGTATCCTCATCGCCAAAAATAACTTTAATCTCGGAAAAGTCTAATAAATCATTATTTTCACAATATTTCTTTAACGCTCCTTTAAGTCCCGTAGCAAACACGCAGGGATAGGTGGTATGTTTTTCCCTCTCAATGGGCAAATCCACCTTCCCAAGGGATTGCCCCGTCCCGGCATGTAACGGCGATAGGCTATGGGTGATAAAAAACAGCCCTGAATTCATAGGATATTCCTCCACTATAGTTTATAAATCAATCACTAATTTTTCCCAGCACAAACTGATTGTACCCCATTTTGTGATAATTTTCAAAAGGAACTTTACCTCCATCCAGCTGTTTTAATGTTTCAGCGAGATTCTGAATATTATCTGCATTCTCAATGTGGAAGTAAAACACGCTCCCCGCAGGGAGAGCATTGACCATGGGCTTCAATCCATAATTGGTTTTTGAATTGTGCGGGTTAGCAGTAATACGGATAAAACTGATGCCCCCAATTTTTAGGTGTTCCCCCATCGTTGCGTAAATGGGTTTTAATTGTAATCCATTCCAATTGATTGGTTTGAACGATAAGGATTCGGCATTTCCTACTTCCTGAAAAGGCAAAAATTCGGGTGGCAATATTGCCGGCTGTAAAAAAATAAATTTAAACTTTTTTGATTGGGCCAGTTCTTCATAAAATGAATCATCTAATGTTAAATTTAATTGCTTGTCAATCTTTTCAATAATCGCCCCACGCCCTTCGGATCCAAGACGGGAATATTGACCAGTTAAATCAAGATAGAATTTTTCCGATTCAAGCTTAAAATAAAAAGCCATTTCCTTTCCTAATCTTTGGTATGGGGTTAGATAAAAACGGTGTTCCTCTATGGATTTATTCTTCTTTAGTTGAATCCCATAGTGTTCTTCTTCATGGTAGACAGAGCTGCAATTGTCCCCTGAAAACGTTCCCTGTTTCCGGTATTGGTTTATCTGATCATCCGATAAAAATGCTCCTGAATACCACAAATATTCTGCTTTTTCTTTTTCATCCGGATAATGTAGGCTACCAAGATCGCAGGCAATGGAGTCCGGGGATAATCTTATTTGACGTCCGCCGGTAATTGTTGTATCTCCGTTCCGATCCACCACTACATCCCGTGGTGCCGGAAAATACCAATTCTTTTGCTGAACGTTAAATAAAAAAGGCCCGGTAATTTCCAATGGAAACTGTTGATCATCCCCCACAAGCTCTGCTGCACCTGGGGATAAACGTCCTCTCTGTAATTGGTGGTGCTTCATGAGGATAGAGGTCCTGATAAATCCCTGGAAAGTTGAGGGCAATGGTGGGAAAAAACCTTCGCTGTACCAGTCGCCGAAATCAAACGGTTTATTTTTGCGAAAGAAAAGCACATCAAACGGGTGTACCAGATAGTGCCATGTATTCGATTTTATCATAAGGCATCTCCTGTTAAAAATCTGAGAAAATAAAGGCGATGCAACAATTGGTCATATTGACCGGCAATATAAGATTTCTGAATCAAATGCAAAAAATCGGATTGGACCTGTGGTTGAATGCCCCGGGATTTTTCATAATAAAACACCACATAACGTTCCAGATCCGATGCACTGGAAATGAAATTTCCCATCACCTCATATTCTTCAAACAGTTTATAAACCAGTCCTCGGGGGACTTCCATGCGTCCTGCATTTACATCGTTTACCAATTTTTGAAATTCATCAATAGAAAATTGTCGCGGTAAAGTGTGTAATTGCACATTAGAACGTTCACCACCACCTTTATAAAGCAAAATCGTCAGTGTATTTTTTCCAGGAGCTTGCTTGGCTATTTCATTCAATTGCTGATGAGCGCCCCTGATGGCTAATTTTAAAGGATGTTTATGAAAACAAATATAGGCCCCGGCTGAAAAGGTCAGTTTGTCAATAGAAATAATATTTTGCAAATCCTCAGCATTGGGTTCCACAACTATATTTTTATATAATTGCGCAATTTTTCGAACCGTATTCAGCAGGTAAGCAGGATGTACCATAAACAGAATATCTTCACCTCCGGCATAAAACAAAACGCCACCATACATTTCAACAATTTCATGAACCCGATTTGCAAATATAGATAAAGCCCCGGAGATTTTTTTGACCTGGTCGTATTGACCTTGCGTCATCAATTTCGCCAGAACACTTCCCAAATTATCAGCATCCATAGCTACCATGGTGTAAAAAGATCGCTCCAGCCAGATAAGATATTGCTGCCATTCCAGCTTTTTATCCGTATCCACTTCTTGCTGTATACGGTTTTTTAATTCCTCTTTAATTTTCTTCTTCAATTGTAGTGCATTTGGATGTGAAGAAAAAATATTACGGTAGTCTATAAATGGTTGAATTTCACCATAAGATTGAGGACTCCATTTTCCAGATTCTATTTTTTGCTGAAATTCTTTATATGTTGTCTCACCAATTTCATCAATTAGATTCATACGTAACTGCCGGTCTGTTTTTTGCGCCTGTAAAAATGCCATGAGTTCGGATTGTAAATCAGAGTACAAAGCTTTCAGCGTTTTTTCCATTAATGTGGCAGCCACGCGGGTAGTGGATGGAAAGGCCCGATTTTGATGAAAAATTCCAAATAATCCACGCTTCAGCACGCAGATGGCGCACAATGGCTCATCAAAAAAATTTTTTTCCGCGCGAACATTTTTTAAAATCACTACCTGCCGGCGGTCTCCGCACAGCTGACAGCGTTCATATTTGTTAGCCACTGTATTGATGGTATCCAAACTATTGGTAAATTCAAAAATTCGGGAGCGGGATGCGGCAGCTTTTCCCAGTTCTGGAAAATTATGGTTATCACTATAAACATAAAAGAGGCGGAAAAACTCGCGTATTTGTTTTTTTTCGATATCATTGGCCTTCAAATCGTTAAAATCATCACCATAATATTGTTGCAAATTTTGTTTCGCTTGCTGGTACAAATCCATGAGCTCATTAAAAAATTGATTTTTAGCTTTATTTAACACTTGTTCATCAGGTACCTCACAATACAACCGGTCCGGAATCGTACCAGCATGTACATTATCAAATCGGTTACTCTGAATAGCTTGCAATAAAACATCATTGTCCAGTCCCGGACTTAAAATTTTCACATTATTGTTCAGTAGATATTGAGTGACTTTTCCCATGAGGTAGGAGAACAAAAATGATGAACCCCATAAATCCCGGGCTTTGCGGCTGTTGGTGATATAGTCAAATATGGGTCCGATTTCGATGATGGCTTTCATAGACATAAATCAGACTCCTAAAAAATCTGGGTATAATTATATGATGTTGAATTTATTTTAAATGATTGTAAATGGTTTATAAATTGAGATACCGCATTTGAAGCTATGCTAACTTTTGCGTTTTGTTCATTGCCCTTGAAATTAGCATTGACTCTGATATCCAACATTTTGTTACCATAATCAAAATTTAGTATTAAAAATTGCGGGTAATAAAATTCTCCAATTTTCACAATAGAAATTAAAATTGGGCTGGCTAATCGAGTTTCTTCATTTTGATGAAAATTATTAATTGAGCCTTTTTTAGGAATGGATGAAAATTTAAATCGAATTGGAAGTCCAAATAT
>WAPZ01000430.1 GCA_015520535.1 Candidatus Heimdallarchaeota archaeon | reverse complement strand
TAACGTAATAGTGAGGTCGAGCCATGCACGAAGTGACGATCGTTAGCGGACGCCATAACCACTTGATTGACCCATATTTAACCATCTGGCACTGGCAAATTCCAACCTATTTGTTTTTAGGTGGCTTAGTGGCAGGGTTACTCTTCTTTTCTGCTTTATATTATTTACGCGGAAAAGAGGAGGAATATCCCGCTATTGTTCGATTGGGAGCTATTTGGGCCCCTATTTTATTGGCAATTGGGATGTTTGCATTATTTCTAGATCTGGATTATAAACTCCATTTGTTTCGATTTTATATGACATTACGATTGAAATCGCCTATGTCTTGGGGGGCATGGACCCTAATCACTATATTACCCTTGAGTATCTTATGGGCGATGTTGCACATTACATCGGTATTTCCAAAATGGCGATGGCCGCATCCGGTTTTTCAATCTGTTGTTTCCTATACTCAAAAAAAGAGCAAGCTTCTGGCCTGGATTTTAATGGTATTGTCGATGATTTTAGGAATGTATACCGGAATATTACTTAGTGCTTTTAATGCCCGTCCTTTCTGGAATTCTGCAATTTTAGGGCCTCTATTCTTAGTATCCGGTCTTTCCACAGGTCTGGCGTTTTTAATGTTACTTTCTAAAAATCATGATGAACATTTGTTGTTAAACAAGATTGATTTGATGACCATAAGTCTGGAACTGTTTTTTATCATCCATTTATTTATGGGATTACTGGCTTCCAGTGAAGTGAAAATACAAGCTGCTAAATTATTTTTAGGCGGTCCGTATACTGCTTCATTCTGGGTTTTGGTTGTGGGATTAGGTATTGTAATACCCGCTATTTTGGAAACACTGGAAATATCCAATTTAGGAAAGCGAACCCGTGTGGCAGCAGTATTGATTTTATTTGGGGGCATTTTAATGCGATTTATTTTTGTTCAAGCGGGACAATTGAGTTCGTTCTAATAACGATAAAAGGAGAAACCTAATGAAAAAGCTGCAGTCTAAACCGTATTGGAATCCCTATTTTGCTGGACTGATGTTGGGCCTTTTGTTATTGATGACCTTTTTTATCATGGGACGGGGCCTGGGAGCATCTGGCGGAGAAATGAGATTGGTTACCTACATTTTATCATTAGTCAGCCCTGAACATGCTCAAGCTAACCCTTATTTTGCCAAATATTTAAAAGGTGGTTCTCCCTTGAAAGCCTGGTTGGTATTTGAAATTCTGGGTGTCCTCTTTGGTGGTTTCTTATCAGGCTATATCCATGGCCGATTAGGCTTTAAAACCGATCATGGACCCCGCATTTCCAATAAAGGACGCTGGCTATTAGCTTTTCTGGGTGGAATGACTATGGGTATTGGTGCACGTATTGCTCGTGGATGTACCAGTGGCCAGGGGCTTACCGGTGGGGCCACGTTGAGTTTGGGAAGCTGGATTTTCCTCTGGGTAATGTTTATTGCGGCATATGCGTTCGCGTACTTTTTGCGTAAACAATGGATATAATGCGAGGTAAAAATCATGATTGCACCATTATACAAATTGGGATATTTTGGATTTGATACCAGCTTGATTTTCGCATTCATTATCGGATTGTTATTTGGCTACATTTTGGAAAGTTCAGGCTTTGGCAATTCCAGAAAATTGGCTTACCAATTCTATTTGAAGGATATGGCTGTATTGAAAGTCATGTTTACCGCTATCGTTGTGGCTATGGTAGGATTGCTATATCTAAATTGGGCTGAAATTCTGGACATTTCTTTAGTATATGTGCCACCAACCATTTTAAATGGACAAATTCTGGGTGGGGTTCTAATGGGCTTAGGGTTTGTTATTGGTGGATTTTGTCCTGGAACTTCTCTGGTAGCCAGTGCCATTGGGAAATTGGATGGAATGTTTTATGTGGGCGGTGCGTTATTTGGAATGTGGATATTTGGTGAGATATATCCTTTTGTTCAAAATTTCATTAATGGCCATCCTATGGGTAGGGTAACGCTACCTGAATGGTTAGGATGGCGACCAGGTGTTGTTGCCTTTTTAGTTATTCTGATGGCATGGGGATTGTTTAAAGTAGCTGAACTAATTGAAAAGAAATTCGGTGAAATTATTGAAGGTGAAACACCAATGGAATAATAAAAATAATTGTTAGGGGTGAGAAAGTCATGAAACTAAAACAACTATTCACCAAAGAAGTCGGTATTTTAGTATTACTTTTACTTGGATTTTTACTGGCAATCTCTCCAGCAGGAGAAAAAAAATTTCAACGTTTTTCCCCCCAGGATATTATTAATTCTATTTTAAGCCAGAGTGATTATGTGACGGCAGAACAATTAGCCGATTGGATTATTAACAAAAAACCGGGTATTACAATTATTGACCTGCGTCGTAAAGATGAATATATGCAATACCATCTTGAAGGCGCAGAAAATATACCCCTGGGGCAGTTGGTTTCTCCAGAAAACATAAAATGGCTTCGGAGGACCAAAACCCTCATTCTGTATTCTAATGGTGACCGTTATAGCGCGCAAGCCTGGGTTATTCTGAAAACGTTGGGCATTAATAGTTATTATTTGCTTGGTGGCTTAAACTACTGGGCAAAAGCTATTTTGAATCCCAATCCTCCCAGTGATTTGTCTTCGGATACGGAAGTACTGCAGTTTAGCTTCCGGAAAGCAGCTTCCCAATATTTTAACAAAGGAGGAATCGGAGTTACAGCTGCGCAGTCTAAACCCCAAAAACCTAAAAAACGGCATATTGTCTTGCAGGAAGCTGAAGAAGAAGATGAAGGATGTTAATTGTCACACGCGGATGTTTCGGGTTTTAAGAGAGATGTGTTCTTTGGATGATATACATATTACCATTAAAGACTTTTGGTCAGTTGTTCGTGTAGCATAGCAGGAAATAAGTGGAAAAGGCTTTTGTATTTGGAATCTTTAGATTTAGAAGGTGGTATCAGAGCGGGTTCTTCACATATATAAAGTATAGATTAATTTGTCAGTTTTGAATAATGAATTACCATGCAAGTTTAATAGAAGGTGCGATAGAAGAATAAGGTGCAATAGAAAAGGAGGAATTTCCTCTTTCGTTGCCGTATAAATAATTTGGGTACTGTGTTAATCATGCAGAAAGATAAATGTATCGTAACTCCTCCAATATATAGAGAAAAATAGGAGGGCAGAAAAATGCGGTCCGTAAAATGGTTGTACCTTATTCTGGTTTTTGTGTTTGCCGCTGCAACAATTGGTAATGCCCAACCACTGGTTTCCGCCAAGTGGCTTCATGACAATTTAAACGCGCCCAATGTGGTGGTGCTGGATGTGTCCTCAGCCAAAGTGTACGCGCAGGGGCATATCCCCGGGGCCATTCGGGCCGACTTCAAAAAAATTGAAGTCAAACGGAACGGATTGGTGGCAGAGTTGCCGGATAAGGCGGCATTACAGCAGTACCTCCGGGACCTGGGGATTTCCAACAATTCCCACGTTATTGTGGTATGGCCGGATACAAAGTTGAAAATGGTGTATTATGCCACCCGGACTTACTTCACCTTAAAAAACTTTGGGGTGAACGTTTCCGTGCTGGATGGTGGTTTAAAAGCCTGGAAAGCCAACGGATATAAGGTATCCACCGAAGTACCGACGATTACCAAAAAAGGCAATATCACGTTAAAGGATTTTAATAAAGCCGCTCTGGCCACTCTGGAAGACGTGAAAAAAGCCAAATATCTTGTGGATGACCGGCCGGCAGATTTCTATCTGGGTAAGAAGAAACACAAAGTGGTGGCCAAGCCAGGTACCATTAAAGGCGCAATAAATATTCCATTTACGATGTATTTTAACGCGGATTGGACCTTCAAATCGGCAGATGCCATTAAAGCCCTGGCAAAAGAAAAGGGCGTGGGTACCCCTGCTATCCATTTCTGTAATTCGGGGAATATCGCTTCTATTGGGTGGTTTGCTTTTAATGAAATTGCCAAATTACCGGCGCGGTTGTACGATGGTTCGATGAACGAATGGGCAAGTTGCGCGGATTGTGCCATTGCCTGCGCTGCATGCAAATAAGGAAACACCAGCGGTGGGGAATTTCTATTCCCCACCGCGTTTAAAGGAGAATGGGGTATGAACAACGAAAATTTAAAAATTCTTACAGTGTTATCGATTGTTCTGATGGTTATTGCTTTGATTGTGGCGTTTTCATTCCCGTCTGCGGAGCAATTGAATGCCGGCAAGTTGCAACGGCATCAGCAATTGTGGAATCGTCCGACGGCACGAACTGTGGAACGGGGCGCGAATATGCAAGCACAGCCACAAAAACCGGTAGTGCCGCCGGAAATGCAGCTCCATGAAGGGGAAGAAGAAGAGGGATGCTAAAGCGAACGTAGTGTGTTCTTACATTATAAATACTTTTTGAAAAAGGCGTCCAATTCTTTAAATATTAAATCTTTGTCATAATCCACGCTGACAATGTGGTATGAATTTTCCACCAGCAGTCGTTTTTTGATTTTAGAACCGATGTGATTGTACAG
>WAPZ01000429.1 GCA_015520535.1 Candidatus Heimdallarchaeota archaeon | reverse complement strand
TAAATATTCTGTATTCTTTAATTGGACAGTTCCGCCCTTTTATAAGGTCGGTCGGTATCGACTTTCTGCCAACTTTAGTGGAAATTCCGCTATTCGTCCTTCAAGCGCAATTTTTGATGTGAACATTTTAAGTAATGGTTTTTTCATTTCCATGCAAGCGCAACCACAACAAATTAATCGTAATGATGAAAGCTCCAATATCACAGTGACGGTTGCTGGTGATTATCCGAAGAACTATAACTTGCAGTTGTATTATTTAGAGCCTCAAGGTACCACATGGTATTTATATGATGAAACAATAATGACCACGCGTCAACACATTTTTAATTTCTTTACAAATTATACGCAGCCTTTAGGAACCTATACATTGAAATCGGTCCTTAGGGATCCCATCACTAACAATATTATGGCCGAAAAAAATCTGACGCTTACAGTATTTGACCAGCTGTTTATTTATACTGAATTTAATCAAACCACCTATACAAACGGCGACACGGTGGAATTAACTGTCCAAACGGTCGCTGAAGACGATATCAGCGTAGCTGTGATGTCCAATATAACTCTCAGAGAAATTACCGATAACTGGGTTCAAGGACCAAACACAACAGCTTCTAATGGCTTAATAATATACTCTTGGCGACTTAATGATTCAACACTGGCGGGAACGCATTTAGTGAATATAACCGCCACCCCACTTAATAGTAGCTTTAAAACAACGGTAAAAACCACTAATTATGATGTTAAAGGGCAAACACAGATTGTCATTGATATGATACCCGCGAAAGTCAATCGCAATGGTTATTTGAATGTTACCGCCCATGTGTCATCATTTGGAAACTTAGTCACCGAAGGAACGCTTTATTTACGTAACAAAGATCATATTGTATTAGATTCTGCACCAGTAACTAGTTCTACATTTTTACAAACACTAATTCCGTCAACTTCCAGCACCGGAATTAACATTTTTGAATTATATTACAGCGGTACTGCAAATTACAACAGTTCTTTGTATCAATTTACGGTAACGGTATTTTCCACGCCATATTTAAATGACACCACCGTAGATAAAGTCTATGTAGCGAGGAATGGAAATGTGTCCATAACTGGTGTGCTACTAGATGAATTAAACGCTTCAATACCCTTTCAACTCATCACCATTACTGATATAACAACCGCTAAAGCCGTTGGTACGACATATACTGATGATATGGGGCGTTTTGTCTATCAATGGGCAATTTTGCCGACCGAAATCATCGGTCCACATACAATAGTCATTAGTTTTAACGGCAATGAGTCAGGTTATTTTAATCCCGCAACAAACACTGCACAATATACCATTACCATTACCCTACAACTTAATGTTAAATTTAATACCACGCTCATCGCCGGAACGAATGTCACGATAGAAGTAACTGGAAGTATCAATGGAACGGTTGAATTTAATCTCCAAGAAAATCAAAGCGGTATTTGGAGAACCATTGAAAATTTTACTGTAATGTTGAATTCTACGGGACAACAAACTTTTAATTGGACAATCAATCCTTCATATATTGGTTATTATTATTTAAGAGTATATGATTTATTAATCAACGAAGAAAAGTTCATTCTACTTACGATACTTCAGAAGCCTATTGTTGTGGCTAATGTCACGAATACAACATTATACATTAATGAACCAACTGTTTTAAACGTTGATAGTTCTCATACTTTTAGGATTTTTATTAATGACAGTTACTATCAACAACAGAGTTTTATAAACGGCTCATACTCCTTTTCACTCACCTTTTCAGCAAAAGGGCTTTATAATTTGACTATTTCTGTTAGTGGTCGTTTTTTACTTAATGTGACGCTAGTGTTTTGGATTACGGTATATGAAACTGTCCTTATAGAGTTAGCCTATCCCGAGGTCGTTACTCCAAATACAGATGTGACCTTTTATGCCCGTGTCAGTGGTACGGGAAGTGGTTATTTAGCGTATCATGAGATTTATTTCTATTTAAACGACACGCAAATTTTACAAGGGATAACTAATGTTCAAGGCGAGATCTCGTTTACATATCGTATGCCAGAAACACCGGGACGTTATAATATTACTGTTGTGGTTCCCGAAGGTGAGTATCAAGAAAAAAACAAAAAAGAAGGGTGGATTGTTGTTGACACTCTCCCAAGTTTCTCGGTTACCCCAACAAACGCTACCTATGAATTAGGTACTGCGATTATCTTAGAATGGGTGATTGTTGACTTTGATCCAAATGTATTTGAACTATATATCAATGGAAGCCTTTATCAGAACGGAACGTGGGTGAGTAATCAACCAGTAAATGTCAGTTTTTCTGGACTCAGCGTTGGAATATATAATATCACCCTTATTGCTTTTGATACAAAAGGACATAACTCAACGTCCTTTGTTACCGTCACCATTCAAGATACAACGGCTCCTGTTTTTCTAAAAGTGCCAGCTGATTTAATACTTCCCGAACGTGAAGTTCTTCAAAATCCGATACAAC
>WAPZ01000428.1 GCA_015520535.1 Candidatus Heimdallarchaeota archaeon | reverse complement strand
TCGGAGATGTGTATAAGAGACAGATCTTCATCCAGTTTTTTAAATTTTTCTTGTGCAATATTATAGACCCAAGCTGATAAGTTTTCTGATGTTGGAACAAAATCAACAATAAAGAAACTATCATAAAATTCCTTTTCACAACCAGAAATACAATCTGTATTAACCATGAATCCTGTTGTAATATCCCCTTCTTTGACTGGATTAACGTTTAAATAATCAACATTGCCTGTTGCTAAAGGAAGTCGTGGTTTTAAAGCTGTGACGTATGGTTTTCCGTCCCGTTCTTCCACAGTGGGTATGCCGTTAACAATATTGACAAACCATGGATCATGAACATCGATAATAAAACGATGATCAATGTACTGATCGAAGAATACTTTAAGCCAACCTAAATGCTTAAAGTCCGTTACCATGCCCTGTTTGTTTAACTGATTATTCTCAGAACGGAGGTAAACAACAACTTCTGCCTCATGTCCGTGCAAATGCCGACATTTTGTTCCACCTGATTCTCTCTTATCGACAAATTCTTCGTTCAGTTCTTGTGTCCACACTCTATGTCCATAACAGAACGAAAACGACTTTGAAATTTCCCAACCTGGATTATTCGTCATTTTCAGCACCTCCGTTACTTTCTTTCTTGTTACGCCGTTTTCTATATAATTTTTCACGTCGTGCAACAGCACGAGCAGCAGCTTTTACAACCGGAATATGTATTTTCCTACCAATTCGTTCGAATTTTTTCTCGTCTGCCCAAACAAGTTTTTCTGTTTCATGTCCAGGTGATCCTACATCAAATCCTTTGACCTTGCACACAAACACATATGTGTATCCTAGATATAACCCGATACTTGAAACATTCCCGACGATATCTTCACTCTTGATTCCTATTTCTTCATTAGCTTCACGAAGAGCAGCCTGTAATGGTGTTTCACCATATTCAATCCGTCCTTTTGCAATTTGTGGTCTTGGTCCACCCATTTCTGGATTTGACGGAACCATGAATAGAAAAACAGGAATTTTCTTTCCTTCTTTGTTTCTTATAATTACGTAGGGAAGCAATCCAGCACGTAGTTCCTTTTTGTTAATTTTTGGTCTTTGCATTTCGTTCATCTTCTTTACTCCTTGTTTTATGTACCTATTTCGTTACCAAAAAGATACGCTTGTACTCTGGGTGCAATATAATAACCTCTGCGAATTGTTTCTTCTGCTATTTCACGTATCTCCGGCGAAACTTGTGACTCAACAGTTGCACCGACAGGCATTATATACACATCCCAATCAATCGTATGTTCTTTAAAGTATTGAACAACTTCTTCAAGTTCGTCCCATGTTCTTGGGTCATTTCTTACAACAAATTTTAACTGTCCTCTATTGTTTATTAACTTATAGTGATGGACAACTTCAGGTTTAATCGCTTTTTCTGGTTTTTCACCGCTAACTGTCCACAATTTTGGGCTTACAGACCAAAACCATTCAATTCCCGGTTTTTCTTCATGTTCTTCATAATAATAACTATGATAATCTTCGCTCGATTGAAAATATTTTTGAATAGTATCAATTAGTTCGATTGTAAGATCTTGTGTTCCGTTTGTTTCAATTGTAACCATTGGTGGAAAATTATCTCTTCGATAAAATTCATCAAGAATTAATATAATTGATTCTTGATTCTTTCTTAATAATGGTTCTCCACCTGTAAAAGCTAAGTGTATTGTATTCCGATCATTAACAAACAAACCATAAGGATTATATTGTGTCGTCAATAAACCAACAATTCTGTCACATACTTTTGAAAAATGTTCGTTGGGACAAAGATCTCTATATTTTTTACTCCATGAATACGAACTATCACATCCATAATCCCAAACTGGAAGGTCTTTTATTGTTTTGACATTCGCTTTTGTTATATCAAAGTCTTTATATGGGAGAATATACGTAGATGGATCTGTTGGATCTTTTTGACCGAACCCTTCGCATTGAAGATTACAACCAAATAGACGAATCCACGCAGTTAATCTCCCAGTATAATATCCTTCTCCTTGCGGAGAAAGAAATATTTCTGAATAACGAATATTACTCATTGTTGCTTTCTCTCCAGATGAAAACCTTTTTTGTTTGTTTGTCTTTTTTAATTATGATACGACCTTTTTCTGGAAACGGATCAAAACGTTTATGTTGTTTCATTACAGCTTGTGAAACATTATATTTTTTGATAAACGTATCCAATTCAATAGGTGTATAAGGAATATTCGCATAAGCAACCTGAATTCTGTTTGTTTTTCGTCCTCTTTTCTTACGTTCCCTAGTAGGAATTTCAATTGAAGAAATATCTAACGTATCGATAAGCTTTTTATAAGCTGATAGTTGTTTCTTTGATAGTATTGCAGGTTTGAACAAACCATTTTCAATTGTCTTTAAAGTTACTGTAACTTCGTGCTCAGGCATTCCAAATACTTTGGATGCAGTAGTTGTTGAAAGATTTAAGTTTTTAAT